>NZ_RZSU01000098.1:0-23091 GCF_003997585.1 Mesorhizobium sp. M5C.F.Cr.IN.023.01.1.1
AAGCGGCGGCGAGCGAGCGTCAATTCTTCGGCCGCGGGGGCTCCAGGATCAGCCATTTGATGATGCCCATAGCCGGCAGCACCCAGAGCATGCCGCTGAGCAGGAAGAACAGGAAATGCGCCCACGGCCCCGATTCTGCCAGTTGGGCAACCGCCACGATCGATGCGACCAGCGCATAGACGATGACCAGCGCCACCAGCAGGAAGGTTCCGATCAGCTTCTTCAGGCGAATGGGCATTTCGCGATCCCGTTGATCCTTATCGCTTAGGCCCAACGGAAGAGGCACGCAACCCGCAAGAAGCGGCGCGACGGCGTGCCGCGCTGTCCGGTCTTGCCAGTTGGATTGCGATGGTTCACCAATCCGCGACTGCAACCTGCCGGGACAAGCCTATGGCTGCCATATCCGCTGCCGCGCCTTTCGTGGCCCGCGACCGCGACCTGCGCAACCGGGCGCTAGTGCGCGGCTGGCTCTACGTCGTGCTCTTGGTGCTGGTCGTGCTGGTGCTGGTCGGCGGCGCCACCAGGCTCACCGAATCCGGCCTGTCGATCACCGAATGGCAGCCGATCCACGGCATCATCCCGCCGCTCAACGACGCCGAATGGCAGGAGGAGTTCCAGCGCTACCAGCAGATCCCGCAATATGCCGAGCTCAACCAGGGCATGAGCATCGAAGCGTTCAAGTCGATCTTCTGGTGGGAATGGGTGCACCGCATCCTGGCGCGCGGCGTCGGGTTGGTTTTCGCCGTGCCGCTGGTGTTTTTCTGGGCGACGCGCCGCATCGAACGCGGTCTTGGACCGAAGCTGATCGGCATTCTTCTTCTCGGCGGCGTGCAGGGCGCGATCGGCTGGTGGATGGTGGCGTCCGGGCTGGTCGACCGGGTCTCCGTCAGCCAGTACCGGCTGGCAACGCATCTGACGCTGGCCGCGCTGATCTTCACCGCGACCATGGTGGTCGCGCGTGGATTGGCCCCACACTCCGAACCGGCCGCCGACCGTTCGACGCAGCGTCTGGCCGGCTTCCTCGTGCTGCTGGCGCTGATCCAGATCTATCTCGGCGGGCTGGTCGCCGGGCTCGACGCCGGCCTGACCTACAACACCTGGCCGCTGATGGACGGCAAGCTCATCCCCGGCGATCTGTTGATCCTCGAGCCGGCATGGCGCAACTTCTTCGAGAGCCCGAAGACAGTGCAGTTCATCCACCGGCTCGGCGCGTACGCGATCTTCGTCGCAGCACTTTGGCACATGATCGCGACGCACCGCCGCCAAACCGGCACGACGCATGCGCGCCGCGCGACGGTGCTGTTTCTGCTGGTGCTGGTGCAGGCCTTGATCGGCATCGGCACGTTGCTGATGCATGTGCCGCTGCACATGGCGCTGACGCATCAGGCATTCGCACTTGTCTTGCTGGGTTTTGCCGCAGCGCATTGGCGCGGCACCAAGGGAGCCTATCCGCTGCCCAACCAGATCGCCGTCAGAGGCTGAGCCGCACCGTCCTGATCGCCGCGGCAATGGACAACTCGCGGCCTTCCTCGACCGCGTTGTCGTCTTCACGGTGCCATGACGCCGACAGGCAGCCGTAGGCGATGGCGTGATCCAGGATGGCGGGCGGTGTCTGGCCCAGCGTTCTAGCGAAGATCTCGGCCATGTCGGTAATCCGCCGGGGATCGCTGCAAAGGTCGTCGCGGTCGAGCGGGTTGTAGAACATGTTCGCCGCATCGAAGCCGGGATCGCCGAGAACGCCCTTCGGGTCGATCGCCAGCCAGCCGCGCGTTCCCTGCATGATATTGTCGTGATGCAGGTCGCCATGCAGCGGCAGCACGTCGACAGGATCGGCCAACAGCCGTTCCGCGGTCGCAGCCGCTTCGACGTAGAGGCTTTTTTCGCCGGCGTCGCGATCGATCTTCGCCTTCTTGAACAGACTGGAAAACCGTACCCGCAGCGGCTGAAGATCTCGTGGGGCAGGGTGCCTCGACGGTGAAAACAACTTTGCCATCACCTCGGCCGCAATCTCGGTCGCGGCGGCGTCGCCATGTTCGGAAAGGTCCTGCGACAGCATCCTGTCACCGGCATATTCGAGCAGCATGCAGTGGCCGTCGCTGCCGAGCAACTGCACTGCGCCTTCGCCACGCCGCCAGGCGAGGAAATGCTCGCCGCGCAACTCGTCTTCGATGTCGTCGAAGGGTTTGAGGGCCTTGACGATCGCCGGCGAGCCGTCCGCACGAAAAACCTTCCAGATGCGGCTGCTGAACGTCTCGGCAAGCAGTTCTGGCGCGCTGACCTTCCAGCGTTCTGGAAAAGCCGGAGCGTCCATTCAGGGCTTGACGCCGAGCATCAGATCCATGTTCTGCACGGCAGCACCCGAGGCGCCCTTGCCGAGGTTGTCGTAGACGGCGAGCAGCAGCGCCTGGGCCCTGTCGTCGTTGGCGAAGACATAGAGCTTCATCCGGTTGGTGCCGTTGTAGATTTCGGGATCGATCTCCGGCACGCGCTCAAGCTGCGCATAGGGCGCCACCTCGACCACGCCGCCATCGATGGTGGCGAAATGGTCGGCAATCGCCGCATGAAGTTCGGCGCCGGTCGGCACATGGTCGAGGCCGCCGAGCTGCAGCGGCACCACCGTAATCATGCCTTGCGCGAAATTGCCGACCGCCGGCTGCATGATCGGATCATGTGACAGCTTCGCATAGGTCCTGAGCTCCGGCACATGCTTGTGCTGCAGGGTCAGCCCGTAGGGCAGGAATTCCGAGGCATCCTCGCCCTTGGCGACATAGTCCTCGATCATCGGCCGGCCGCCGCCCGAATAGCCCGAAATGCCATTGACGGTGACCGGAAAATCCGGCGGCAACAGCCCGGCTGCCACCAGCGGCCTGAGCGTCGCGATCGGCCCTTGCGGCCAGCAGCCCGGATTGGCAACGCGCTTCGCCGAAGCGATCTTGCGCGCCTGATCCTTGTCCATTTCGGCGAAACCATATTCCCAGCCGTCGACCACGCGATGCGCAGTCGAGGCGTCGATCACCTTAGTGGTGTCGTTGGTGATCAGCGAGACGCTTTCTTTTGCGGCTGCGTCCGGCAGGCACAGGATCGCGACATCGGCGGCGTTGAGGAACTCGGCTCTAGCAGCCGGTTCCTTGCGGCGCTCGGTCGGAATGGAGATGATCTCCAGGTCGCCGCGTTCGGCAAGCAGCGCCCTGATCTGCAGACCGGTGGTGCCGTGCTCGCCGTCGATGAAGATTTTCGGTTTCATTGCCTGCCTGAATTCCTGTTATCTCAAAGTTATATGCCGCTTGCCTGATTCAATGCGGCGACGGTGTGATTGCCGCTGTTCAGCTCTTCGAGTCGAGCCTTTCGTTCCGCCAGGAGCCCGAGATAGTGCATGGCCACCGTCGACCCGGCAATTGCCGTTATATCGGCGTGATCATAGGCCGGCGCAACCTCCACGACATCGGCGCCGACGATATCGACCTGATTGATCTGGCGCAGCACCGACAGGATTTTTGCCGAGGACGGCCCGCCGGCGACAGGTGTGCCGGTGCCGGGCGCGAAGGCCGGGTCCAGGCAATCGATATCGAAGGTGACGTAGGCCTTCTTGCCGCCGGTGCGGTCGACGATGGCATAGGCGATATCGGACGGCCGCATTTCCTCGACTTCGTGGCCGTACAGGATCTTGATGCCGAAGGTATCAGGCGCGTGGGTGCGGATGCCGATCTGGATCGAACGGTCGGGGTCGATAATGCCCTCCTTGACCGCACGGCCGACGAAGGAGCCGTGATCGATGCGCTTGCCGTCGTCCGGCCAGGTGTCCTGGTGGGCGTCGAACTGCACCATGGCCAGCGGGCCGTGGATGGCGGCATGCGCCTTGAGCAGCGGCCAGGTGACGAAATGGTCGCCGCCGAGCGATAGCAGGAAGGCGCCGGATTTCAGGATCTTTGCCGCCTCGCGCTCGATTGTAGCAGGTGTCTTCTGGTGATTGCCGCTGTCGAGCAGGCAATCGCCATAGTCGACCACGGCGAGATGTTCGAACAGATCGCGCGAAAACGGATACTGCGGATCGTTGTCGAGGATGGTCGAGGCGCGGCGAATCGCCTGCGGCCCGAAGCGCGCACCCGGCCGGTTGGTGACGGCGGCGTCGAAGGGGATGCCCCACACCACCGCGTCCGCGCCCTTCACGTCCTTCGTGTATTTGCGTCGCATGAACGACAGCGCGCCGGCATAAGTCGGCTCGAAGGAGGCGCCCGTCCTGGCCCGGGTGGTGAAGGCGTGGTCGATGTTGCTGTTCGGCATGAAGCGATCTCCTGTGCGTCGAGGCGCAACCTTATTGGATATAATTCTCAGAAATGCGACCCCTTCCGAGGCCATGGCCATTCGAGCCCGGTCACAAATTCTTGCTTGCCAGGTGAGCCCGCATGGCAAGCCCGGAAATTGCGTAGGTAAGGATGAATACAACCGAAAGTAGCCAGCCGTCCTTATCAGGGATGCTGTCGGGCGCGGAGCGGAACAGATATGGGCACGCCAGGTCGGCACCACCGACCTTAGGCGTCGATGTCGGCAAGCTAATTGCCGTCGCTTCGAGATTGAAGAACGGCCGCTTCGGCCGGCATTGACCTGACTTTCCGGCATTTGCGAAGCCGGCTTCGTTCACTAGGCTGTCACGTGCGTCGCTTAACCGGGGCTCCATCCGGTACGGAGCGATTCTCATGCGAATGACCTGGCTGAACCTTCTGCTCTCCGCCGCCTTGGCGCTGTTCACAGGCACGGCATCGGCAGGCGAAACACGCGCCAGACAAATTCTCGACCGTTTCGAACACGCCAACCAGTGGCGCGACCATGTCATGGTGGCGGCACACCGCGCCGGCAGTATGCAGGCCCGCAAGACGCTCTATGCGGAGAACTCGATCGCCGCCGTCGAGGCATCGATCGCGCTGGGTGCCGAAATCGTCGAGGTCGACGTCAGGCGCTCGAAGGACGGCCAGTTCGTCGTCATGCATGACAGCTGGCTCGACCGCACGACGAATTGCAAGGGCGAGGTGATCAAGCGCACGCTGGCCGAACTCAAAACCTGCAGACTGGTGATCGAAGGCACCGGCGCTGTCACCGATGAGCCGGTTTCGACACTGCGCGAGATGCTGATGGCGACCAAAGACAGGATCCTCATCAACATCGACAACAAGCTCGACGTCGACAGCCTGGCCGGCATGATCGCGGTTGCGCGCGACCTGGGCATGGCCGAACAGGTGATCGTCAAGGAGAACCTGTGGAACCCGGCCAGGATCACCGCTGTCAAGGCCGCCATGGGCGCGATCGGCAGCGGATTCCAGTTCATGCCGATCATTGCCGACGACGCGGTTCGCGATGCCGGCTTCGCCGAGAAAATCAGCGGGGCCTTTTCGCCGCGTGCGGTCGAGATGATCAACTGGCGCGCGGGGTCAGAGGCGCTGACCGACACCGGTGGGCCGCTGTTCAGCCCCCGCATGCGCGCGGCAGCGATAAGGGGCGACTGGCACATCTGGGCCAACACCTACGCCATCGTCAACAAGCCGGGCGGCTTTCTTGCCGGCGGTCGCGGCGACGAACTGGCGGTGCTCGCCAGCCTACCGCGCGAGACCTACGGCTTCTGGGCCGAGCGCGGCGCCACCATCATCCAGACCGACGAGCCGAAAGCGGCGATCGACTGGCTGGCGGCAAACGGCTACCGCGTGCCTTATCCTGATGAGGCGCGGCCGGCGGAGCCGGCAAACACCGCAAGCATCAACTAGGAGCAGGCAAGGGAGCTGCTTCTCTTGGATGGTCGCCAGCCCGCCCGTCAGGCGGCCATCGCCACGCCGTCCAGCTCGCTGACGGCATCCTCCGGCAGATCGAGTCCAGCTGCGGCCAGGTTCTCCCTGAGATGCGCGACGGACGAGGTGCCGGGAATCAGCAGGATATTGGGCGCGCGACGGAGCAGCCAGGCGAGCGCGACCTGCATCGGTGTGGCGCCGAGGCGCTGAGCGACGCCGGATAGGGTAGACGACTGCAGCGGGTTGAAGCCGCCGAGCGGAAAGAACGGTACATAGGCGATGCCGTCGCTGGCGAGTTTGTCGATCAAGGCATCGTCGCCCCTGTGCGCCAGATTGTATTGGTTCTGCACGCAGACGATCTTGGCGATCCGTCGCGCCTCTTCGATCTGCGCTGACGTGACATTGCTTAATCCGATGTGGCGCACCAGGCCCTGTCGCTGCAAGTCGGCCAGGACGGTCAACGGCGCCTCGATGGAGCCTTCGGCCGGGCCATGCGTATCGAACATGATCCTGAGATTGACCACGTCCAGCATGTCGAGCCCGAGATTGCTCAGATTGTCGTGCACCGCCCGGGTCAGCGCTTCGGGGGAGAAGGCCGGGAGCCACGAGCCATCCGCGCCGCGACGGGCACCGATCTTGGTGACGATGGTGAGATCATCGGAATAGGGCGCGAGCGCTTCACGGATGAGCAGATTGGTGACGTGCGGGCCATAAAAGTCGCTGGTGTCGATGTGGTTCACCCCGCGCGCAACGGCTTCGCGCAGCACGGCCAAGGCTGCGTCGCGATCTCTAGGCGGACCAAAGACGCCGGGTCCTGCGAGCTGCATGGCGCCGTAGCCGAGCCGCTTCACGGTGCGGTCGCCGAGAGTGAACGTGCCGGAAAGGTCAATGCTGGACATGGTTTATCTCCGTTCAAGATGAGGCTGAGATAGGCGCTGTCCGATCTCACGATAATTGGGTACATTCCGCACGGGCTGTACGAAATATCGAACAATGAAGATCGATCTTGGAGATCTGAACGCTTTCGTGGCCGTAGCGCGGGCCAAGGGTTTTCGCGATGGCGCCCGCGCGAGCGGCGGCAGTGCGTCGGGCTTGAGCGAGGCGGTGCGCCGTCTCGAGACGCAGCTCGCTGTCAGGCTGCTCAACAGGACGACCCGCAGCGTCGTCTTGACCGACGCGGGTGCGAGCTTGCTGGCCCGGCTCGGCCCAGCCTTAACTGAGGTCGAGGCAGCACTTGACGTTGTGAACGGCTTCCGCGACCGGCCGGCAGGTACGTTGCGCCTCAATGTGCCGGTCAGCGCGGCGCGGCTGGTGCTGCCCGGCATTGTTCCGCGTTTCCTCGCTGCCTATCCCGGCATCCGGCTGGAGGTGATCGCCGAGGAGAGCTTTGTCGATGTGCTGGCGGCCGGCTGCGATGCCGGGATCCGTTACGACGAGCGGCTGGAACAGGACATGATCGCGGTGCCGATCGGACCGCGCCTGCAGCGTTTCGCCACTGCTGCCAGTCCTGCCTACCTTGACCGCCATGGCCGGCCGCAACACCCGCGCGACCTTATCGGCCACGCCTGCCTGCGCGGCCGCTTCTCCAGCGGCGCGATGCCGCTGTGGGAATTCGAGCGCGACAGCGAGGTGGTGCGGGTCGATCCGACGGGGCCGCTTCTCGTGTCCCTGGGCGGAGCAGCCGATCTCGCCGTCGATGCAGCCATCGCCGGTATCGGCATTGTCAGCCTCTTCGAGGATTGGCTTCGCCCTTGCTTCGAGAGTGGCGCCCTTGAGCCGGTCCTTGAGCAATGGTGGCAGAGCTTCCCCGGGCCGTTCCTCTATTATCCCGGCCGGCGTCTCGTGCCGGCGCCGTTGCGGGCGTTTATCGACTTCATCAGGGCACCGGCCGATCGGTCTTGAATTTGGGACAGGTTAGTAATCGCCAAAGGAAAAGGCCGCCCTGAGGCGGCCTTTCGAGTGTTTGAAGCTGCGGAGCGCTTAGCGCTTCGAGAACTGGAAGCTGCGGCGGGCCTTCGCCTTGCCGTACTTCTTGCGCTCGACGACGCGACTGTCGCGGGTCAGGAAGCCGCCCTTCTTGAGCACGGCGCGCAGCGCCGGCTCGTAGTAGGTCAGCGCCTTGGAGATGCCGTGGCGCACAGCACCGGCCTGGCCGGAAAGCCCGCCGCCGATGACAGTGGCGACTATATCATACTGACCGGCGCGGTTGGCGGCGATGATCGGCTGGTTGAGGATCATCTGCAGGACCGGACGCGCGAAATATTCGGCGAACACCTTGTCGTTGACGACGATCTTGCCGGAGCCGGGCTTCACCCAGACGCGTGCGATAGCGTTCTTGCGCTTGCCGGTGGCATAGGCACGGCCCGACTTGTCGAGCTTCTGGACATGGACGGGTGCAGCCGGCTGCGTGTTGGTGTTGCCGGTGGCAGTTCCGAGTTCTGCGAGCGAGGAAAGCTCAGCCATTTTACGAAACCTTCTTGTTCTTGGCGTTTAGCTTGGCCACGTCGAGCGTGACGGGCTGCTGGGCGACATGCGGATGTTCCGTGCCTGCATAGACGCGGAGATTCTTCATCTGGCGACGGCCGAGCGGGCCACGCGGGATCATGCGTTCGACGGCCTTCTCGACGACACGCTCGGGAAAACGGCCCTCGAGAAGCTGGCGCGCGGTGCGCTCCTTGATGCCGCCGGGATGGCCGGTGTGCCAGTAATAGACCTTGTCGGTGAATTTCTTGCCGGTGAACACCACCTTGTCGGCATTGATAACGATGACGTTGTCGCCGTCGTCGACATGCGGGGTGAAGGTGGGCTTGTGTTTGCCGCGAAGATGATTGGCGATGACAGTGGCGAGACGGCCGACGACGAGACCCTCGGCGTCGATCAGCACCCACTTCTTCACCACATCCGCAGGCTTCTGCGAAAAGGTTGCCATGAATTGTTGCTTTCGGTTCGGACCTTCCCCATCGACGAACGACAAGGAAAGGCGTTTCTTGTTGCTTGGATTGGCGCCGAGCGCTTGCCCGCCGCCAAAAACAAAACGGCGGCCGTTAACGGGCCGCTGTTCCGTGAGGGCTTATAGGCGAGGCGAATTAGGCAGTCAAGCTGCATTTCTGGCAATCTCAGTAAGATTATCTTTTTAAATCAAACGGTTAAATTTGTGGTATTATTATACCCAGTCGAATTCATCAATTTGTTTAGCGCCGCCCGGGAATAGTTGCGGCCAGCAGCAGTCTAATGCCGACAGCGATCATGATCGCACCGGCCAGGCGTTTTTGCCAGACCAGAAAACCGGCATTGCGTGCCAGCCAGCAGCCGACCGTACCTGAGGCCAAGGCCGCAGCTCCCAGGACCAGAAGACCCGTAGCCTTCATGGTGGCCCCGAGTACGATAAATTGCATCGCCGACGATCCTGTGGAGGCATGGACGAACTGCGGCAGCACTGCGAGCATGAAGACAAGTGCGGTAGGATTGGTCAGGTTGCAGATCATGCCTTGCCGAAAGGCGCCCGCCAAGCCTCCCTCCTGGGCCGTGACGATGCTGTCTGTTTCCGCTTCCTTGCGCACGAGCAAGAACTTTGTCCCGATTGCAATGAGGTACGCCGCTCCGAGCAGTTGCAGCAGGCCATACGCGATAGGCGAGGACGTGATCAGCGATGCAAGTCCCATTGCCAGCAGCGGAATCTGGATCACGCCTGCGGAAACGCAGCCGGTCGCCGTTGCCAGTGCTGCCCGCTGGCCCTGTCCGATACCGCGGCTGATCACCAGAAGCATGTCCGGGCCGGGGCCGGACAGCTGATAGCCAAGCACTGCGACCAGGAATGCCAGATAGGTGGGAAATTCGGGCATTTTTTTTACGGGCCTGATTGGTGCTGCGAACGCGTCGTCGGACGTTTCGTTCCGTTGGGTCGTTTGGAACGACCTGCAAATCAGGCTTGTAATTGAAAGCTCTTCTTCGGCGGGATGGAATAGGTTCCTGTGGCGTGCGCTACCGTGTGTCCGTCCGGTCCGGCGACGATGTCGATATCGAACACCATCAGGCTCTTGCCCAGCTTCAGGATGCGGCAACGGCCGTCAATCGGCCCGGCCTCGGCCTTGCGGACAAAATTGATGTTGAGATTGGTGGTGACCGAAAGCGCATCGGGCCCGGCATGCGAAAGCACGCAGACATAGCCGGCGATGTCGGCCAGTGTGAACAGCGACGAGCCCGACACTGTTCCGCCTGGGCGCAAATGCCGCTCGTCGGCATTCAGGCGCACCGTGCAGCCGCCCGGAAACACGTCGATCGCCTCGTAGAAGGTGAACTGGTCGTTGAGCTGCGGATAAACGGTCTCCATCAGCGCATTGACTTGCGCGGCAGTCAGCATCGGCTTGAGATTGTTCTGGGCGGGCATAGGCGGTTTCCTGTATACGTCGCCGTAGGGGCCGGCGGTCTCAAGGCGAGGGCGCTTGGCTGAGGCGGCGCCGCCGAGAAAACACGTCTCAAGGCTGTTCTTCAATCGGCAGCGTGCTAGTTCTTTTGTTCCGGGCCCGCGAGTCCGATGCCGCTGGCCGATGATGAGGTTGGAGAAATGGCTGAAATCGTCGCCATCAAGCCGGCTGTTGTCGAAGGTCCTGTCGTCGCGAGGCTGGACAGGGGCGTGCTCCGCCTCACGCTCGCCAATCCGCCGGCCAATGCGCTGTCGCTGGCGGTGATGGCTGCGCTGATGGCGGAACTCGACCGCGCGAAAGCCGACAGATCCGTCCGCGTCATCATCCTGGCGGCGGCCGGAAAGGTGTTCTGCGCCGGACACGATCTAAAGGAGATGACCGCGCATCGTGGCGATGCCGATCGCGGCAAGGCATTCTTCGAGCAGACGTTTTCCGCTTGCGCGGCACTGATGCAGGCGATCGTGCGCCATCCCAGACCGGTGATCGCCGAGGTCGATGGTCTGGCCACGGCGGCCGGGGCACAACTGGTGGCGAGCTGCGATCTGGCGATCGCCTCGCATGAGGCGACCTTCTGCACGCCCGGCGTCAATATCGGCCTGTTCTGCTCGACGCCGATGGTGGCGCTGTCGCGCAACGTGTCGCGCAAGCACGCGATGGAGATGCTTTTGACCGGCGAGACGATCGATGCGGCGACGGCCAAGGAATTCGGCCTGGTCAATCGCGTGGTGCCGCGCGAATATCTGAATCAGATTGTCACCAAATACGCGCAAACCATTGCTGCCAAATCGTCTTTGGTCGTCAAGACCGGCAAGGAAGCCTTCTACGCGCAGGCCGAGATGGGGCTGGCCGAGGCCTATGCCTTTACCGGTCGCGTCATGGTCGAAAACATGCTGGCGCGCGACGCGGAAGAGGGCATCGGCGCCTTCATCGGCAAGCGCAAGCCGGAATGGACCGAGGAATAGACACGGAGGAATAGACATGGAGCCTCGCATCTCCATCGTCACCATCGCCGTCGACGATCTCGACCGCGCCACACGCTTCTACGAGGCGATGGGCCTGATCCGCCATGCCGGCATCACTGACGGCGTCACCTTCTTCCAAATGGGCGGCGTCATTCTCGGCCTGTTTCCGCGCGAAAGCGCCGAAGCGGATTCAGGCATCACCTTCGGCACGGCGCCGTCGGCGGTCTACCTCGCCTACAACACCCGCTCCGACACCGAAGTCGATGACGTGCTTGCGATGGCCGAGAAGGCCGGCGGTCGTATCGTCAAGCCGGCCGGCCGCGCCTTCTGGGGCGGCTGGTATGGCTATTTCGCCGACACGGAAGGGCATGTCTGGGAAGTGGCGCACAATCCGGCTTTTCCGATCGCGGAAGACGGCAGCATCTCGCTGCCGGGCTGACGCCGCCGCATGGCTCCTCGCAAGCAACTGACGCGGCTGAATGCGCCCTATCTCAAGCGCATCCTGATCGAGCCCAGCCGTGTCACAGATTGGGAAAAATATCCCTGGAATCTGCCGATCTTCCGTAGCCACGATTTCGAACTCGAATTCACCACGCCGATCACCATCATCGTCGGCGAGAACGGCACCGGCAAATCGACGCTGCTCGAGGCGATCGGCGCGCTGGCCGGATACGATGAAGCCGGCGGCGGCAAGGGCTATATGCCCATCGACCACTCCCGCGCCATCGACAAGAGCGGCGCGGCGCTCGCCGCAACGCTGCGCGGCCACTGGCTGCCGAAGGTGACCGCCGGCTGGTTCTTTCGCGCCGAATCTTTTTACTCCGTGGCGCGCTATCTCGACCAAGCGGCGCTGGATTCTGGTGCGGCGCCGCCCGACTTCCTGTCCTGGTCGCATGGCGAGGGCTTCATCCGCTTCTTCGAGGAGCGCTGCCGCCGGCAAGGCATCTACATCCTCGACGAGCCCGAAAGCGCTTTGTCGCCGACGCGCCAGATCGAGCTGATCAGGATGCTGCGGCGTATGGATCTGTCAGGTACGGCGCAAGTGATCATGGCGACACATTCGCCGCTGCTGATGGCCTGTCCCGGCGCGCGGCTGTTCCGCATCAGCCGGTTCGGCCTCGATCCGACCGATTTTCACGATACCGATCATTTCCGCATGATGCGCAGTTTCTGCAATGATCCGGATGGTTTTCTCGCCGAAGCTCTGTATGAGGACGAGGCATGAACCACGACGCCTACGACAATGCCTATATCACGGGCATCCTCAATTCGGTGAAGACCATCGCCATGGTCGGCGCGTCCGCCAATGATGTGCGGCCGAGCTACTTTGTGCTGAAATACCTGCTGGGCAAGGGGTTTTCGGTGTTCCCGATCAACCCCGGCCAGGCCGGTAAGGAAATCCTTGGCCGGATGACCTATGCCAGGCTCGCCGATGTTCCCGAGCCGATCGACATGGTCGACGTTTTTCGCGGCTCCACGGCAGTGCCGGGCGTCGTCGACGAGGTCTTGCGGCTCGATCCGTTGCCGAAAGTCATCTGGATGCAGCTTGGCGTGCGCCATGACGAGGCGGCGGCGCGCGCAGAGGCCGCCGGCATCAAGGTGGTGATGAACCGCTGCCCCAAGATCGAATATGGCAAGCTGTCGGGCGAAATCGGCTGGACCGGCGTTAATTCCGGCGTGCTGTCGTCGAAGAAGCCGCTGATGCGGCCGGGATTCCAGAGCTTCGGCGTTCGCCAGAAGTAGACGGAAAGTCATTCCGCCAATCGGAACATTTTCTCGTGCCTCGATCACAGAACGTGCATCGAAGGGCATTTTCTCCTTTGCATTCGCGACCGGGCTTCGCCAAGAATGCCCGGCGTTTTTCAGACGGTTCAAAAGGGAGGTATTCGATGACCCGCACGCCCGGTTTCAACACGCTCGCCGTCCATGCGGGTGCCAAGCCCGATCCGGCGACCGGCGCGCGTGCCACGCCGATCTACCAGACGACCTCCTTTGTCTTCGATGATGCCGACCATGCCGCGTCGCTGTTCGGACTAAAGGCCTTCGGCAACATCTACACCCGCATCATGAACCCGACGCAGGCGGTGCTGGAAGAGCGTATCGCGGCACTCGAAGGCGGCACGGCGGGGCTGGCCGTGGCGTCGGGCCATGCCGCGCAGGTGCTCGTCTTCCATAATCTGATGCAGCCCGGCGACAATTTCGTCTCCGCGACAAGGCTTTACGGCGGCTCGATCAACCAGTTCGGCCACGCCTTCAAGAATTTCGGCTGGCAGGTGCGCTGGGCCGACACCAACGACATCTCGACCTTCGAAAGCCAGATCGACGAAAAGACCAAGGCGATCTTCATCGAGAGCCTGGCCAATCCGGGCGGTGTCTTCGTCGATATCGAGAAGATCGGCGATATCGCCCGCAAGCACGGCCTGCCGCTGATCGTCGACAACACGCTGGCCTCGCCCTATCTGGTGCGGCCGATCGAGCATGGCGCCGACATCGTCGTGCATTCGCTGACCAAGTTCATCGGCGGCCACGGCAATTCGATCGGCGGCGCCATTGTCGACGGCGGCACCTTCGACTGGTCGAAATCCGGCAAATATCCGATGCTGTCGGAGCCGCGCCCCGAATATGGCGGCCTCGTCCTGCACGAAACCTTCGGCAATTTCGCTTTCGCCATTGCGGCGCGCGTGCTCGGCCTGCGCGACATGGGCCCGGCGATCTCGCCCTTCAATGCCTTCCTGATCCTGACCGGGCTGGAAACCCTGCCGCTCAGGATGCAGCGCCACTGCGACAATGCGGTCACCGTCGCCGGCTGGCTGTCCAACCACCCAAAGGTCGCCTGGGTGTCCTATCCTGGCCTGCCCAGCGATAACAACAATGCGCTGCAGAAGAAGTATTCGCCGCTTGGCGCGGGTGCGGTGTTCACCTTCGGCCTGAAGGGCGGCTATACAGCAGGCATCAAATTCGTAGAGGCGCTCGAACTGTTCTCGCACCTTGCCAATGTCGGCGACACCAAGTCGCTGGTCATCCATCCGGCATCGACCACGCATCGGCAGCTGTCCGACGAGCAGAAGGTCGCGGCAGGCGCCGGGCCGGATACGGTCAGGCTCTCGATTGGCATCGAGGATGTCAACGACATCGTCGCCGATCTGGAACAGGCTCTCGCCAACGTTTGATTCTGCTTGGAAGGAGCTTCCATGACCGCGCCGAAATTTCTCTCCGTCAATGTCGAAAACGTCGAGCCGGAACTTGGCGCGCCGGCGCCGGATCGTCTGATTTCAGGCGATCCGAAATTTCGCACCTGGAATGTCGAGGAACGCGACGGCGGGCTCTATGCCGGCATCTGGGAGGCGACCCCGGGCAAATGGCGCATCGAGTACGACGAGTGGGAGTTCTGCCACATCCTGTCGGGCGTTTCAGTGATCGCTGAGGAGGGCGGCGAGGCGCGCACCGTCAGGGCCGGCGACAGTTTCGTGCTCAGGCCGGGCTTTAAGGGCAGCTGGGACGTGCTTGAAACGACTCGCAAGGAGTATGTGATCAAGCTTTGATCACCGTCAAATGCGCACGGCGAGCGATTCCATCCCATGGAAATGATAGGTGTCGCGGAAGCGCGGCTGTTCGGCCAGATAGAGCCGCGGTAGCCGGTCGAACAAGGTTTCCAGCGATACCTGCAATTCGAGCCGGGCGAGCGGTGCGCCGATGCAGAAATGAATGCCGGCGCCGAACGAGACGTTCTTCTGGTCCGCGCGATCCGGCCTGAAGGCGAAGGGTTCGGCAAACGCCGCCGGGTCGTGATTGGCCATGCCGAGCAGCAGGCCGATGGTCTCGCCCGGCCGCACGATGACACCGGGACCGACCTCGATCTCTTCATAGGCATAACGCGTAAACATGTGCAGCGGCGCGTCGAAGCGCAGGCATTCCTCGACCGTGGCGGCTGTCGTTTGTGGCGAGGTGAAGAAGCGGCGGGGGTCGTCGCCTTGCGCGAGGATCGCGTGCACCGCATTGCCGGTCTGGTGGACGGTCGCCTCGTGGCCGGCATTGAGCAGCAGGACAGCCGAGGACACCAGTTCGTCCTCGGAGAGTTTTTGGCCATCGTCCTGCGCCGCGATCAGCAGCGACAATAGATCGTCGCCGGGGTTTTGGCGCCGCTCGGCAACATAGCCGCGCAGGAAATCCGAAAAATCCCGCGCCGCGCGATTGGCCGTTTCTTCCGTCTCACGCGTGCGGCCATGCATGTACATGGCGACCATCTGATGCGACCAGTCGAGCAGTTGCGGTCCCATCTCGACCGGCACGCCGAGCATTTCGGCAATGATGGTGATCGGCAAAGGCGATGCGAAAGCCGGCAGCAGGTCGACCTGGTCCGGTTCGAAACGGTCGATCAGCTCGTTGGCCAGCGCCTCGACGCGTGGCCGCAGCCGCTCGACCTGACGCGAGACGAAGGCGCGGTTGACCAGCGTTCTGAGCCTGGTGTGCACGGGTGGTTCCAGCTCCAGCATCGAATTGGCCTCGATGCCGTCGAAGGCGCTGAGATGCGTGCGGTCCTGGCCGACGCCCCGGTTGTCAGGGATGCCAGCCGGGTTCTGGCGGCCGAAGCGGCGATCGCGCAGCAGCCGGTTGACGTCGTCGAAGCCGCCAAAGCACCAGAAGCCGAACTCTTCCCAGAAGAAGACATTCGATCGGCCGTGCATAAAGGCATAGGCCTCATAGGGATTCTGGAAGAAAGCCGGTTCGTGCGGATCGAGCCGCACATGGCGGGTGGCTGAATCGAAGGCCAGGTAAGTTGGTGGTACCAAATCGGTCATTCTGGATCATTAGCGCATGACCCCGAAAACCGGAATCGGTTTTCGGAAAGGATCATGCGCAGATTCAAAGTGTTGGAGCGTCCCTTGCGCGTCCATCGACGCGCGGCGCTCCAAGGCTTGCCAGCTTGGCGCCAGACCGTATGTTGGCGCCCGACAATCCGATGCATGTCGCCCAAAAGTGTGAAGCGGTTTTGGGACAATGACATGCACAAAAGCGCGTTGAGCCAGCCGAAGCGGCTGCGGAAAGACTGACTTGATGAATGTGATCGTGGTTGGCGCAGGCATTGCAGGGCTGTCGACGGCGTGGTCGCTGGCCAAGGCTGGGCACCGGGTCTCGATCGTCGAGCAGGGATCGATTCCCAATCCGCTTGCTGCCTCGGGCGATCATCATCGCATCATCCGCCGCGCCTATGGCGCAGCGGCGGGCTATGGCAGGCTGATCACCGAAGCCTATGAAGCCTGGGACGACATGTGGACCGATCTCGGCGAAAACCATCTCGACCGGCGCGGCTTCATCTGCATTTCGCGGGGGCCGGGAGACGAAGCCGAGGAATACCGCGAAGGCATGGAAGCCGGGAACTACCCGTTCGAACTGTTCGAGCCGGACGCCGCGGCTAGACGCTGGCGGTTCCTGGAGCCCGGTTCTTTCCGCTACGCGTATTTTTCACCGGATGGCGGTGCGCTGCATTGCCGCAGTATCGCCGCCGGTCTCGCCAAATGGCTGCGGGCTAACAGCGCCAATGTCTACGAGAACAGCAAGGTGGTTGAAGTCGACGCCGAGGCCGGCCGCATCGTGCTTGAAAGCGGCGAGACGATGCAGGCCGATCGCATCGTCATCGCCGCCGGCGCCTGGGTGCTGAAACTGTTTCCTGAACTGGACGGCGAACTGAAGACCTGGCGCACCGCGCTTGCCTATGTCGAACAACCGGCGGATTTGAAAGCGGCATGGCAGACAGCCCCGGTCATCCTCGCTGTCGGCGGTGGTGTCGACGGTTACGTGATCCCGCCCTCCGGCGGCGCCGGCATGAAATTCGGCTCGGGCCTGCACAGGGTGCCGACCAGCGACGCCGACTGGAACCGCCAGCCGGTGGCGGGCGAGGGCGAGGCGATCCGCAACCTGTTTTCGCCGCCGATCGCGCGTGTCGAAGAATACAGGATCACCGAGGTCGTCACCTGCGCCTATACCTTCACCGCCGACGAAAAGTTCCTGGCGCATGAGAACGGCAAATGCCTTGTTGTCTCGGCCTGCTCCGGCCACGGCTACAAGTTCGGCGCGGCGGTCGGCAGGCGCGTCGCGGCGACCGTCGGCAATGGCGACGTCGCCGGCTTGAAGGTGTGGCTGCGGGCCGAGGCGGTCTGATCTAATACCGACAGTGCCTCGGAATATGCACACGCCGCCAGCCGGACGAGCCTTGACTGACCACCACCCGGCGCGCCACTGTCTGGTAGGAGGCGGGAATGATGACGATCCGCCGCTGCTCCGGCTGCACCAAAACCTCTTCGGCCACGCGTTCATACTCGGCGGGACTGACGACGCGCCGTTGGCGCTCCGGCTGCACCACCACGGTCTCGGCCACGCGTTCATAGCGCGCCTTGTGCCTGACCTTGCACAGCACCTTGCGGCCCCGGATGACGCGCCATTCCCAGGAGTAGCCGCCGTCATCGACCTTCACCGTGCGGTAGATGGTGTGGGTGACGGCAGGCACGATCTCATAGCTGACACGCTGGGGCGCGATCTGAACCACCCGCTCGCCGGTCCCGTAGATCGCCGGAACATACTCCACCTGCTGGCCAGCTGGGCTGACGAGCACGTTTTCGTAGACTGTTTCGTAGACGGACGGCCTGTTGACCTGCTCGTAGCATTCGACGGCGCGTTCGCCGGCAGCCGTTTCGGACACCAGGCCGAGAACGGCGAGGCTGGCGATGGCCGAGGAAGCAGTTTTCCTGATCATGGCACTCCCCCTGTTTGAACCGTCAGCGCAAGCTCAACGTTGAATTGTAGGGGAAGCCGCATCGCGGGAAAGCGGTTTCGAGATATTTCGTTAAGCGACGCGGTTAAGAAAGTGCTACTCGGCAGCGCAGCCACACCGCTTCAAGAGCGCCGACGCAGCCTCGGGCGAATCCTGTGCAGAAACTTTGATTCGACTTAACCGGATGGCTAGGAGGGGCGGCCTTGCGCTAGGGTGAGCCGACATCCTATTTACAGGACAACGATCCAGAACCGATTCTGCCCGATTTGCTAATCTCCCGGCGCCGGAATCCCATCTTTCAATAAGGGATAATCCATGAAGAACCCCGTCGAAACCTACATGAACCTCGTTCCGATGGTGGTCGAGCAGACCAATCGCGGCGAGCGGGCCTACGACATTTTCTCGCGACTCCTGAAAGAGCGCATCATTTTCATCACCGGTCCGGTCGAGGACGGCATGGCGACGCTGGTCTGCGCGCAGCTTCTGTTCCTCGAAGCGGAGAATCCGAAGAAGGAAATCAACCTCTACATCAATTCGCCCGGCGGCGTCGTCACCTCGGGCATGGCGATCTACGACACCATGCAGTTCATCAAGCCGGCGGTGGCGACGCTGTGCATCGGCCAGGCCGCCTCGATGGGCTCGCTGCTTCTCACCGCAGGCGAGAAGGGCATGCGCTTCGCCACGCCGAACGCCCGCATCATGGTCCATCAGCCTTCCGGTGGCTTCCAGGGTCAGGCTTCCGACATCGAGCGCCACGCCCAGGACATCATCAAGCTGAAGCGTCGTCTCAACGAGGTCTATGTCAAGCACACCGGCAAGAGCTACGACGAGATTGAAAGGACGCTCGACCGTGACCACTTCATGACCGCCGACGAGGCGAGGGATTTCGGCCTCATCGACAAGGTCATTTCGTCGCGTGAGCCGCTCGAAGGTATCGCCACATAAGCCCGGCGGCAGTTGGATAGTGGGAAAACACGCTTTTGATGCCGCTCGCGGCATTTCGGCCACAATTGGCTGTTCCCTCGACGGGAGCAATTGCCTACGTTAAGCCTATGTTGATTTTCGACGGCTTAGCTTTGTGCGGGGTTGGTGCGAATCATTGCGACGTTTTCTGATATGTGTTTCGTACGGAATGCGTTGCGGGAGCCGGAATACTGGCGGCGGCGATTTCCCGCGATAGATTGAGATATGCGCCCTTTCAACCAGACCATCGGCGGGCGGCTATGAAAGGACATGAAAATGAGCAAGGTCGGCAACAACAGCGGTGATTCCAAGAACACGCTTTATTGCTCGTTTTGCGGCAAAAGCCAGCACGAAGTGCGCAAGCTGATCGCCGGCCCGACGGTGTTCATCTGCGACGAATGCGTCGAGCTCTGCATGGACATCATCCGCGAGGAAAACAAGACCTCGATGGTGAAGTCACGCGAGGGCGTGCCGACCCCGCAGGAGATCCTCAAGGTTCTCGACGACTACGTCATCGGCCAGCCCTACGCCAAGCGCGTGCTGTCGGTGGCCGTCCACAACCACTACAAGCGCCTCGCTCATGCCGGCAAGAACAATGACGTCGAGCTGGCGAAGTCCAACATTTTGCTGATCGGCCCGACCGGTTGCGGCAAGACGCTGCTTGCGCAGACGCTGGCCCGCATCATCGACGTGCCGTTCACGATGGCCGATGCGACGACGCTGACCGAGGCAGGCTATGTCGGCGAGGATGTCGAGAACATCATCCTGAAGCTCTTGCAGTCGGCCGACTACAACGTCGAGCGCGCCCAGCGCGGCATCGTCTACATCGATGAAATCGACAAGATCTCGCGCAAGTCGGACAATCCTTCGATCACCCGCGACGTGTCGGGCGAAGGCGTGCAGCAGGCGCTGTTGAAGATCATGGAAGGCACGGTCGCCTCCGTGCCGCCGCAGGGCGGCAGGAAACATCCGCAGCAGGAATTTCTGCAGGTCGACACCGCCAACATCCTGTTCATCTGCGGCGGCGCCTTCGCCGGGCTGGACAAGATCATCTCGGATCGCGGCCGCAAGACCTCGATCGGCTTCGGCGCCACCGTCGCTTCGCCTGAGGACCGCCGCACTGGCGATGTTTTCCGCCTGGTCGAGCCCGAGGATCTGTTGAAGTTCGGCCTCATTCCCGAGTTCGTTGGCCGTCTGCCGGTCCTGGCGACGCTGGAGGACCTCGACGAGCCGGCGCTGATCCAGATCCTGACCGAGCCGAAGAACGCGCTGGTCAAGCAGTATCAGCGGCTGTTCGAGATGGAGAATGTCGATCTGACCTTCCATGAGAATGCGCTGTCGGCGATCGCCAAGCGCGCCATCGAGCGCAAGACCGGTGCGCGCGGCCTGCGCTCGATCATGGAAGCGATCCTGCTCGACACGATGTTCGAGCTGCCGGCGCTGGAAGGCGTGCGCGAAGTGGTTATTTCGGAAGAGGTGGTGTCCGGTAACGCCAGGCCGCTCTACATCTATTCCGAGCAGAAGGAAAAAAAGGGCAACGTCAGCGCCTGACGTGAGCCCTGCAGTGGAATTCTTCAAACGGCGCCGTGAGGCGCCGTTTTGTTTTGCGGACGGGCCGACTTATGATGAACGGATTGTGACAGATGGGATGAACGGTTTCGTGTTGACCCTTGATCTTTGCCCCCCGTGCCTCCAACTAACTGGGGAACGCCGGGGTGGCGAATTCTGTGCTGTAAAACTCCCGTTACAAACGGTGGTAGGCGGAACGATCCTCGGTCGTTAATATGAGATTCGCGGTTGGCCGATTGGCGGTCGCGACATGAAAGGTTCGACAATGGCCAAAATATCCAGGGCTCCCAGCGACGGCGTCTTCGCAGTCCTCCCACTGCGCGACATCGTGGTGTTCCCGCACATGATCGTTCCGCTCTTCGTCGGGCGCGAAAAGTCGATCAAGGCGCTGGAGGAGGTGATGGGTCAGGAAAAGCAGATCCTGCTTGCGACCCAGATGAATGCCGCCGATGACGATCCCGAGGCCGATGCCATCTTCGACATCGGCACGCTCGCCAATGTGCTGCAATTGCTGAAGCTGCCGGACGGCACCGTGAAGGTGCTGGTCGAAGGCGCTTCACGCGCGAAAATCGTTTCGTTCACCGACCGTCCCGACTTCCACGAGGCCCGCGCCACGGCGCTGGTCGAACCGGATGAGGAAGAGGTCGAGGTCGAGGCGCTGGCCCGTTCCGTCGTCACCGACTTCGAGAACTACGTCAAGCTGAACAAGAAGATCTCGCCCGAAGTGGTGGGTGCCGCCAGCCAGATCGACGACTATTCCAAGCTCGCCGATACGGTTGCCTCGCATCTTGCCATCAAGATCCCCGAGAAGCAGGAGATGCTGGCCACGCTTTCGGTCAAGGAGCGGCTGGAAAAGGCGATGGGTTTCATGGAAGCCGAAATCTCCGTCCTGCAGGTGGAGAAGCGCATCCGTTCGCGCGTCAAGCGCCAGATGGAGAAGACCCAGCGCGAATACTACCTCAACGAGCAGATGAAGGCGATCCAGAAGGAGCTCGGCGAGGGCGAGGACGGCCGCGACGAGGCCGCCGAGATCGAGGCGCGCATCAAGAAGACCAAGCTCTCCAAGGAGGCCCGCGAAAAAGCGGAAGCCGAACTGAAGAAGTTGCGGACGATGTCGCCGATGTCGGCTGAATCGACTGTCGTGCGCAATTATCTCGACTGGATCCTGTCGATACCGTGGGGCAAGAACTCCAAGGTCAAGCAGGATCTGGCCTTCGCGCAGAACGTGCTCGACACCGACCATTTCGGCCTCGACAAGGTCAAGGACCGTATCGTCGAATATCTCGCCGTGCAGAGCCGCCAGAAGAAGCTGAAGGGGCCGATCCTGTGCCTCGTCGGACCTCCCGGCGTCGGCAAGACCTCGCTCGGCAAGTCGATCGCCAAGGCGACCGGCCGCGAGTTTATCCGTATGGCGCTGGGCGGCGTTCGCGACGAGGCCGAGATCCGTGGTCACCGACGCACCTATATCGGCTCGATGCCCGGCAAGGTCATCCAGTCGATGAAGAAGGCGAAGAAGTCCAACCCGCTCTTCCTGCTCGACGAGATCGACAAGATGGGCCAGGATTTCCGCGGCGACCCGTCGTCGGCCTTGCTTGAGGTGCTCGATCCCGAGCAGAACTCGACGTTCATGGACCACTACCTCGAGGTCGAATACGACCTGTCGAGTGTGATGTTCGTGACGACGGCGAACACGCTTAACATCCCTGCGCCCTTGATGGACCGCATGGAGATCATCCGTATCGCCGGCTACACCGAGGACGAGAAGATCGAGATCGCCAAGCGTCACCTGATGCCCAAGGTGATCCGCGATCACGCGCTGCAGCCGAAGGAGTTCTCCGTCGGCGAGGACGCGATCCGCGGCATCATCCAGACCTACACCCGTGAAGCGGGCGTCAGGAGCCTGGAGCGCGAGCTGATGAAGCTCGGCCGCAAGGCGGTGACAGAGATCCTGAAGACCAAGAAGAAGACGGTCGACATCACGGCGGGCAATCTCGCCGATTACCTTGGTGTTCCGCGCTTCCGCTTCGGTCAGGTCGAGGCCGACGATCAGGTCGGCGTCGTCACTGGGCTTGCCTGGACGGAAGTCGGCGGCGAATTGCTGACGATCGAAGGCGTCATGATGCCTGGTAAAGGCCGCATGACGGTGACCGGCAATCTGCGCGACGTGATGAAGGAATCGATCTCGGCGGCGGCCTCCTACGTCCGCTCGCGGGCTATCGATTTCGGCGTCGAGCCGCCGCTGTTCGACAAGCGCGACATCCACGTCCACGTGCCCGAGGGCGCAACGCCCAAGGACGGACCGTCGGCGGGTGTGGCTATGGCCACGGCGATCGTCTCGGTGCTGACCGGCATCCCGGTCAGGGCCGATGTGGCAATGACCGGCGAGATCACGCTGCGCGGCAGGGTGCTGCCGATCGGCGGGCTCAAGGAAAAGCTGCTTGCAGCGCTGCGCGGCGGCATCAAGAAGGTGCTGATCCCGGAAGACAACGCCAAGGATCTGGCGGAGATTCCGGACAACGTAAAGAACGGTATGGAGATCGTTCCGGTCGCGCGGGTTGGTGAAGTCTTGCGCCATGCGCTGGTGCGTATGCCGGAGCCGATCGACTGGGTCGAACCTGCCAATGCGCCGG
>NZ_RZSU01000099.1:0-23012 GCF_003997585.1 Mesorhizobium sp. M5C.F.Cr.IN.023.01.1.1
GGAAGCGACAGCGATGATCGCCTCGATGCCGGGCACGCCGCGCTTGCCCTGGCTGTGCGAGGCTGGAACGTGGGGAGCCGGACGTGGCGCGGCAGCCGGTGCGGCCGGCGGCGCGGGCCTGGGGGCGGGCCGCGCCGGAACCGGAGCCTCCATGCCGCCACCCTTCTTTTCCGCAGTGAGGGCAACCACGGCGCCGGCGACACCGGGGATCGCCTTGACGACACGCTCGGCGGCGGCGCGCAATGGCTCCATCTCCTGGGCCCGGGCAGCCGGCACCGTGATCGAAAAGAACACCTTAGAATCGGCAATGAAAATTTCGGAAACCATGCCGAGGTCGACGATGTTGCCGGTGAAATCCGGTCCGTTGACCGTCTTCAGGCGCTCGATGACGATTTCCTTGCTAACGTTCTGGACGGCGGGCATCAGCTTTTCCTCTGCTTTCCGCCTGAGATAATGCAGTTCCCGAACAGAACCAAGCGGCGGAACGACACGCACGGGGCATAGCTTCAAAAACTTGCGTCTGCTCGTAGGGATTTGCGGGAGTCGAAACGTCCCTAGGGAAGAGGCACGCCGATAGCGCAAGCTGCGGTCGCCGGAAGACGAAGCAGCCCTATCTTGTTGCAGGGCTTCGGACGTGCTCGCCAGTAAGGAAAGGAGACCAATCATGCTCGCAAACAGCAACGCAACGGCCAATCTCGCGGTGAAGGACCTGGCCAAGGCCAAGGCCTTCTATGAAGACGTTCTGGGGCTGACGGAGGTTCACAACGAGGGTGGCGAACTGATCGTCTACAAATGCGGCGACACCAGCATCAATGTGTATCACTCGAAGTTCGCCGGAACCAACAAGGCGACGGCGGTGACCTGGATGGTCGGCGACGAGATCGGCAATATCGTCAATTCCCTGAAATCGAAGGGCGTCGCCTTCGAGCACTATGAGATGCCAGGCTCGACGATGGAAGGCGATGTCCATGTCGGCTACGGCATGAAGGTCGCATGGTTCAAGGATCCTGACGGCAACATTCTGAACCTTGTCGACAGGTAGGCTTGGACGGCGGCGAAGCTTCGGCCGCATGAGGATTTCGCCAAGCAAAAACAGCATGCATCTGGCGCTACCTCACTTGGCCGGGTAGCGTCCGCTCATGATCGACAAGCTGGAATTCTTCATCGCGCTGGCCAGGGAAGAGCATTTCGGCCGGGCGGCGGAGGTGTGCGGCGTCACCCAGCCGACGCTTTCGGCCGGCATCAAGCAGCTGGAGGGCCAGCTCGGCGTGATGCTGGTATTACGCGGATCGCGCTTTCAGGGGCTGACGCCGGAGGGAGAACAGGTGCTGGTGTGGGCGCGCCGCATCGTCGGCGACACCCGCACCATGCGCGAGGAGATGCGGGCGGCGCGCCACGGCCTCTCGGGACGCATCCGCATCGCGGCCATCCCGACGGCGCTGGCCATGGTGGCGCGGCTGACGACACCCTTTCGGGCAAAACATCCCGGCGTCACCTTCTCGGTATTGTCGCGTACCTCGATCGAGGTGCTGTCGCTCCTCGGCAATTTCGACATCGACGCCGGCATCACCTATCTCGACAACGAGCCGCTGGGGCGGGTGACCAGCGTGCCGCTCTATGACGAGCGCTATCAGCTAATCACCGCGGTCGGAAATCCCTATTCCGACCGCGACAAAGTGACATGGGCGGAGCTCAGCCAGCTGCCGCTTTGCCTGTTGACGCCGGACATGCAGAACCGCCGCATCATCGACCAGCACCTTGCCGAGGCCGGCACACAGGTGCGGCCGACGCTCGAATCCAATTCGATGATCGTCCTGTTCTCGCATATTCGTACCGGCAAATGGTCGTCGATCATGCCGCTCAACCTCTCGGAAACATTCGGCTTTTCCGAGCCGATCCGGGCCATTCCGATCGTCGAGCCGGATGCCAGCCACACCGTTGGGCTGGTGGCGACACCGCGCGAGCCTTACACACCGCTGGTCTCGGCGCTGCTGGACGAGGCGATGGCGCTGGCAGACGATTTCCGCGCCCGCCAGTAAGCTAGAGATTGCCGGACGGCCGGCATCGATAGAAGATTTCTATCGAGCAACGGATCAGCTTTATTGATTTGGTGGGTTTCCTCTGATTTCCTAAGCACTTAGCGGAAGATTACTACGACCAGGGAGGGCGCTGCATGACGATGCAGCCTGCAAGTACCGAGATCGCGTCGCGCACGGCGGCGATCATCCAGGAGCTGGAGGGCCTCGAAGGCCCGCTGTTGCCGATCCTCCACGGCATCCAGGAAGAGTTCGGTCATGTGCCGCAGGACGCGCTGCCGGTAATCGCCGAGGCGTTGAACATCTCCAAGGCAGAGGTGCACGGCGTCGTTACCTTTTATCATGACTACCGCCGCCACCCGGCCGGGCGGCATGTGCTGAAGCTTTGCCAGGCGGAAGCCTGTCAATCGATGGGCTCGGACTTGATCGCCGCCAAACTCAAGCAATTGCTGGGCATCGGCTTCCACGAGACGGCCCGCGACGGTTCGGTGACGCTGGAACCAGTCTATTGCCTCGGCCTTTGCGCCTGTGCGCCATCGGCGATGCTGGACGGCGACGTGATCGGCCGGCTCAATGACGAAAAACTCGACGAGATCGTTGCCGAGGTACGTTCATGATCCCGCGCATCTACATTCCCGGCGATTCCGGTGCACTGGCGCTCGGTGCGGAGAAGGTCGCCAAGGCGGTTCATGCGGAACTGGCCGATCGCGGCATTGAGGCCAAGATCGTGCGCAATGGTTCGCGCGGCGCCTATTTCCTCGAGCCGATGGTCGAAGTGGCGACAGACAAGGGCCGCGTCGCGTACGGGCCGGTGAAGCCTTCCGACGTCAAAAGCCTGTTCGACAGCGGTTTCCTCACCGGCGGCTACCACAAGCGCTGGCTGGGCGCACCCGACAAGATCCCGTTCCTGGCCAAGCAGACGCGCCTGACTTTCGCGCGTTGCGGCGTCACAGATCCGTTGTCGCTCGACAATTACAAGGCGCATGGCGGGCTGAAGGGCCTGCAAAACGCGGTGGCCATGACGCCGGCCGATGTCGTCAGCCAAGTGACCGAGTCCGGCCTGCGCGGACGTGGCGGCGCCGGCTTCCCGACCGGCATCAAATGGAAGACGGTGCTCGATACCACGGCCGACCGCAAATATATCGTCTGCAATGCCGACGAGGGTGATTCGGGCACATTCGCCGACCGCATGATCATGGAAGGCGACCCGTTCGTGCTGATCGAAGGCATGACCATTGCCGGCATCGCGACGGGCGCTGCCAAGGGCTTCATCTATATCCGCTCGGAATATCCGCACGCGGTAGCGGTCATGCAGAAAGCCGTCGAGATCGCCCGCAAGGCCGGCCTGCTCGGCCTTAACGTGCTGGGTTCTCCAAATAGCTTCGATATGGAAGTCCGTGTCGGTGCCGGCGCCTATGTCTGCGGCGAGGAGACCTCGCTGCTCGACAGCCTCGAAGGCAAGCGCGGGCAGGTGCGAGCCAAACCGCCGCTGCCGGCGCACAAGGGCCTGTTCGGCAAGCCGACGGTGATCAACAACGTCATCTCGCTGGCTTCGGTGCCTGTCATCATGGATAAAGGCGCAGCCTTCTACAAGGATTTCGGCATGGGCCGTTCGCGCGGCACCATCCCGATCCAGATCGCCGGCAACGTCAAATATCCCGGTCTCTATGAGGCTGCGTTCGGCATGACGCTGGGCGAAATCGTTGATGATATCGGCGGCGGCACCGCGACAGGACGTCCGGTCAAGGCCGTGCAGGTCGGCGGCCCGCTCGGCGCCTATTTCCCGCGCGCGCTGTTCGATACGCCGTTCGACTACGAAGCGTTCGCCGCCAAGGATGGCTTGATCGGTCATGCCGGCCTCGTCGTGTTTGACGACAGCGCCGACATGCTGAAGCAGGCGCGCTTCGCCATGGAATTCTGCAGCATCGAAAGCTGCGGCAAGTGCACGCCCTGCCGCATCGGCTCGACGCGCGGCGTCGAGGTGCTGGACCGGCTCGCTCAGAACATCGAACCCGAGAAGCAGATCGCGCTGGTCACCGACCTTTGCAACACGATGAAGTTCGGCTCGCTTTGCGCTCTGGGCGGCTTCACCTCATATCCGGTGATGAGTGCACTCAACCATTTCCCCGACGACTTTCGGCCGACGCCGGTCGCCGAAGCAGCGGAATAGGAGCGGACAGGCATGAACGCGGCATTCGACATCAAATCGCTGGTCCTGGAAATCGACTACGGCACGCCCGCTTCGGAAGCGGAACAGCAGGTGACGCTGACGGTCGACGGCAAGTCGGTGACCGTGCCGGCGGGGACCTCGATCATGCGCGCTTCGATGGAAGCGGGCGTCGAAATCCCCAAACTCTGCGCGACCGACATGCTGGACTCGTTCGGCTCCTGCCGGGTCTGCCTCGTCGAGATCGATGGACGCGGCGGTACGCCGGCCTCCTGCACGACGCCGGTCGGCGAAGGCATGGTCGTGCACACGCAAACCGACCGCCTCAACGCCATCCGCCGCGGCGTGATGGAACTCTATGTCTCCGACCACCCGACCGGCTGGAACGAGAAGGCCGGCACAGGCGCCAGCGAGTTCGACAAGGTCGCCAGCACGGTCGGTCTGACCGAGAACCGCTATGGCGTTGACGGCCGCAACCACGTCAAGCAGGAGAACGGCGTAGCGCCCGGCCATGGTTCGCTGGCGGTCGACTACATCGCCCGCGATGAATCCAATCCTTATTTCACCTATGATCCCGCGCAATGCATCGTCTGCTCGCGTTGCGTGCGGGCCTGCGAGGAGGTGCAGGGCACCTTCGCGCTTACCATTGAGGGCCGCGGCTTCGAATCACGCATGGTCGCCGGCATGCACGAGGACTTCATCGCCTCCGAATGCGTATCCTGCGGCGCCTGCGTGCAGGCCTGTCCGACCGATGCGCTGCGCGAGAAATCAGTACTTGCCAAGGGCCTGCCGGAGCGCTCGGCCGTCACCACCTGCGCCTATTGCGGCGTCGGCTGCTCGTTCAAGGCCGAGGTCAAGGGCGACGAGGTCATTCGCATGATGCCCTACAAGGAGGGCAAGGCGAACCACGGCCATTCCTGCGTGAAAGGTCGTTTCGCTTATGGCTATGCTACCCATAAGGACCGCATCCTGTCGCCGATGATCCGGGAAAAGATCACCGATCCTTGGCGGGAGGTGAGCTGGGAAGAGGCGATTGCCCATACGGCCAAGGAATTCCGCCGTATCCAGTACCAGTACGGACGCACCGCGATCGGCGGCATCACCTCCTCGCGTTGCACGAACGAGGAGACCTATCTCGTCCAGAAGCTGGTGCGGCAAGGCTTCCGCAACAACAATGTCGACACCTGCGCGCGCGTCTGCCACTCGCCGACGGGCTACGGGCTCGGCCAGACCTACGGCACCTCGGCCGGCACGCAGGACTTCGACTCTGTCGATTACACCGACGTTGCCGTCATCATCGGTGCCAATCCCGCTGCCGCCCATCCGGTGTTCGCCTCGCGGCTGAAGAAGCGGCTGCGCCAAGGCGCCAAGCTGATCGTGCTCGATCCGCGTCGCACCGAGATGGTCAAGTCGGCACATATCGAAGCGGCCTATCACCTGCCGCTGAAGCCCGGCACCAACGTGGCGGTGCTGACCGCGCTGGCGCATGTCATCGTCACCGAAGGTCTTTTCGACGAAGCCTTCATCCGCGAACGCTGCGACTGGGCGGAGTTCCAGGACTGGGCTTCTTTCGTCGCCTTGCCGGAAAACAGCCCGGAAACCGTCGGCAGATTGTCTGGCGTCGATCCCGAGCTGATCCGCGGCGCGGCACGTCTCTATGCCACCGGCGGCAACGGCGCGATCTATTACGGCCTCGGTGTGACAGAACACAGCCAGGGCTCAACCACGGTGATGGCGATCGCCAACCTGGCCATGGCCACCGGCAATATCGGCCGGCCGGGCGTCGGCGTGAACCCGCTGCGCGGCCAGAACAATGTGCAGGGCTCGTGCGACATGGGCTCCTTTCCGCACGAGTTGCCCGGCTATCGCCATATCTCCGGCGAAGCCGTGCGCGACATCTATGAAAGCCTGTGGGGCGTGAAGCTGGACGACGAACCGGGCCTGCGAATTCCTAACATGCTGGATGCCGCCGTCGACGGTAGCTTCAAGGGCATCTACATCCAGGGCGAGGACATTCTGCAGTCCGATCCCGACACCAAGCATGTCGCCGCCGGCCTCGCCGCGATGGAATGCGTGGTCGTGCACGACCTCTTCCTCAACGAGACGGCGAACTACGCGCATGTCTTCCTGCCGGGCTCGACCTTCCTCGAGAAGGACGGCACTTTCACCAATGCCGAGCGCCGCATCAACATGGTGCGCAAGGTTCTGGAGCCGAAGGCGCGCTACGCCGATTGGGAGGCGACGCAGGAGCTTGCCCGTGCGGTCGGGCTGGACTGGAACTATCAGCATCCCTCCGAGATCATGGACGAGATCGCCAAAACGACGCCGAGCTTCGCCGGCGTCTCCTTCGAGCTGCTCGACCGTGTCGGATCCGTGCAATGGCCCTGCAACGAGAAGGCGCCGCTCGGAACCCCGATCATGCATATCGATGGTTTCGTGCGCGGCAAGGGCAAGTTCATCCGCACCGAATATGTAGCGACGGACGAAAGGACCGGTCCGCGTTTCCCGCTGCTACTCACTACGGGCCGGATTCTCTCGCAGTACAATGTCGGGGCACAGACAAGGCGCACCGAGAATGTGATGTGGCACGCCGAAGACCGGTTGGAGATCCATCAGCACGATGCCGAGAACCGCGGCATCCGCGAAGGCGACTGGGTGCGGCTGGCGAGCCGTTCCGGCGAGACGACACTGCGCGCGCTGATCACCGACCGGGTGTCGCCGGGCGTGGTCTATACAACCTTCCACCACCCGGACACGCAGGCCAACGTCATCACCACCGACTTCTCGGACTGGGCTACCAACTGTCCGGAATACAAGGTCACGGCCGTGCAGGTGGCGCCGTCCAACGGGCCGACCGAATGGCAGAGGGATTATAACGAGCAGGCCCGCCAGAGCCGGCGCATCGCCCCGCTGGAAGCGGCGGAGTAGTCTTGGCCGCGCGCCGCAAAGCCACGACGCAGATCTCCCGTCTGGCGCATCGCGCCGGCGGCACCACAGCCGCGAACCGCATGGTTCCGGAGGAAACGCCGGTGGCGTTCTCCTTCGCCGGAACCACGCACGCGGTGATGATGGCGAGCCCCGCCGATTTCGAGGATTTCGCGCTCGGCTTCTTGCTGACCGAAGGCATCATCGCCGCCCCGCAAGAAATCGAGGCGATCGAGGTCGAGGATCACGGCGCCGGGATCGACATCCATTTCAGGCTGAAGGACCAGGCCAATACGCGCTTCGAGGCGCGGCGCAGACGGCTGGCCGGCCCGGTCGGCTGCGGGCTGTGCGGCATCGAGTCGATCGAGGAGGCGATGCGCTCGGTCGACGCCGTCGGTTCGAATCTTACGCTCGCAGCCGACGATATCGTCCGCTCGGTCAAGCTGCTGTCCAAGGTGCAGCCGTTGCACGCCGAGACCGGTGCGGTCCACGCCGCCGGTTTCTACATCCCCGGCAAAGGCATCGTCATGGCGCGCGAGGATGTCGGCCGCCACAATGCGCTGGACAAGCTGGCCGGTGCGCTGGCGAGAGCCGGCATCGACGGCGCATCAGGGGCCGTGGTCGTGACGTCGCGCGTGTCGGTGGAGATGGTGCAGAAGACAGCGGCCATCGGCGCCGCCTTCATCATCGCCGTCTCGGCGCCGACCGCGCTTGCCATCCGCACGGCAGAAGAGGCCGGCATGACGCTGGTGGCGCTGGTGCGCGGCGATGATTTCGATATTTTCACTCACCCCAGTCGTGTGGTTTCCGGAGTTGCCAAGCATGTCGCATGACGAAGAACACATCATGAGCACCGGGGAAAAGCTGGTGCGCATGGCCAACCAGATCGCCGATTTCTTCCATTCCAAGCCGCGTGAGGAAGGCATTGCCGGCGTTGCCGAGCACATCAACAAGTTCTGGGAGCCGAGGATGCGGCGGCAGCTATTCGAGATGCTGGACGGCGGCGGTGAAGGCTTCAACGAACTCGTTGTGGCTGCTTCCGCCAAGATCAAGCGGCCCAAGACCCCAGAACAGGCCGATACGAGCATCGGCTACACCGGGCGTTGGCCTGCGCAGGCCGAGAGCGCCGCTCCGCAAAAATAGCCCGACAACCGCCTCCCGGTCGCCAAAGGTCTTATATTCCCACTCTCTAAAGTTTGGCTGCCGCAAACGGTACGCCTCTGCTATGGTTGGCGACAAGAAATCGTCTGGCCGGGCGGGACATTTGCGTGAGGCCGATCGAAACTCGATACGCCCTTAGCGGCGATGTGCGGATCGCCTATCAGGTGGTCGGCCAAGGCTCGTTCGATCTCGTCTTCGTGCCGGGCTTCATCTCAAACCTCGACCTGCATTGGGAAGACGAGGCTACAGCCGTCTGTTGAAGCGGCTTTCGGCGTTCTCGCGGCTGGTAGTGTCTCAGTTTGAAATCCGGCGGTCTTGGGCGCCGCTCGCTCTCGCAATTCATGTGCGATATGATTGGTTTTTTGGTAACCAAGTTTGGTGGGCGTTGAAATGTTGAACTCCGACCTAACAAAATTCATCGAGCAGGACCATCTGGCGTTGGGCGCTTTTGTGAAGGGCGATCCTGAGCCCCTAAAGAGCCTCTATTCGCGTCGCGACGACGTGATAATCGCGAACCCGTTCGGTCCACCGGCTAAGGGATGGACAAAAGCGGCTGAGACAATGAATCGAGCTGCCACCAACTACCGGGACGGCGAGATCATTGGCTTTGAGCGCATCTCCGAGTACGCGACGGCGGACTTGGGATACATCATCGAGATCGAGCGGTTCCAATCGAAAGTCGGCGGTGCCGAAACAGTGGTGCCGATTGCGCTTCGGACCACCACCATCTTCCGGCGGGAGGATGGCGCATGGAGGATCGTCCTGCGTCACACCGATCCGATAACGTCGGCGCGGTCGGCGGCATCCATAGTTGGGCAATAGAAGATGCCACCGGACCTAAAGGACAGAAACGCCCCGCTGATGTGATCGGCAATGCCGTCCGCGTCATGCGTATTGCCGTAGGTGAGGCAGCCGACGAACTCCTAGACGATGGCAAAGACCCGGCTGCGAAGGCGCTGGGCGCGAAGGGCGGAAAGAAGCATGGCGGGGTCGCTCGAGCGGCTGTCAGACAAGCCCGACGGGCGGCCGCCGCCCTGGCGCGCATGAATGCCGGGATGGACGTGGGCGGCGTGGTGGCGGCGATCTGCGCTCCGACGCTGCTGATCCATCGCCGCAACGATGCGCGGTCGATCCCGACGCCAGCCGCTTCCTGGCCAGGAAGATCGCGAATGCGCGGCTGGTCGAAGGGCCCGGGCGCGATCATCCGATCTGGACTGGCGATGTGGAACGGGTTGCCGACCTGATCGAGGAATTCCTGACCGGCGAGCGCGCCGTGGCCGAGGCGGAGCGCTTGCTGGCCGCTCTTCTGGCGACCCGCATCTATGATACGGCGTGGCTCGGCGACCGCATGGGGAGCGAGCGCAACCAACGCTTTCAGGAGACATAGCGGCTGTTGGTCGGGCGCCATGGTGGCAGCGCGGCAGGTATGCATGGCGAGCTGATGATGTCGCGCTTCGACAGCCCGGCACGTGCCACACGCTGTGCAGGGGCGCTGCGCGAGGCAGCAGCCTATGTCGTGTCGGGCATGAGCCTATGGAACATCTATCGCATCGTGGAGTAGCAGTTCTTCTCGCGGTGACCGGGAGAGATGCCAACAGGCGGATGAGGGGTGGCGCCAGCTTGCCAAAGGCTTGTGCTGCCCCTCATCCGGCCCTTCAGGCCACCTTCTCCCGTCAACGGCAAGAAGGGAGACTACCCGTGCGCAACCATCACATGGCGGACGGCGGTGTAGTCTTCCAAGGCATAGAGTGACATGTCCTTGCCGTAGCCGGACTGTTTCAGCCCGCCATGCGGCATCTCATTGGTCAGCATAAAATGGGTGTTGATCCAGGTGCAGCCATATTGCAACCGAGCGGCTGTCGCCATGGCGCGCGAGACATCCTTGGTCCACACCGAGGACGCGAGGCCATAGTCGCTGTCATTGGCCCAGTTCACCGCCTCGTCGACCTCGGAAAAGCGGGTAACGGAGACAACCGGCCCGAATACTTCGCGGCGCACGATCTCGTCTTCCTGCAGCGCGCCGGCGACGACGGTTGGCTGGTAGAAGAAGCCGGAGCCCTCGCCCGGCTTGCCGCCGGTGGTGATCTCGATGTGCTTCAATTCCGAGGCGCGCTCGACGAAACTCGAGACGCGGTCGCGCTGGCGACGTGAGATGAGCGGCCCGATCTCGTTCTCGGTGTCGTCGGGGCGGTTGTATTTGATGGTTGAGACGGCGGAGGAAAGGTCGGCGACGAGCTTGTCGTAGATCTTCTTGCCGGCATAGATGCGGCAGGCGGCAGTGCAGTCCTGGCCGGCATTGTAGTAGCCGAAGGCGCGCAGGCCATTGATCACCGCGCCGAGGTCGGCATCGTCGAAGACGATGACCGGCGCCTTGCCGCCGAGTTCGAGATGCGTGCGCTTGACCGATTTGGCTGCGGCCTGCAGCACCTTCTTGCCGGTGGCGACGTCGCCGGTGATCGAAATCATGTTGACTTTCGGGTGGTTGATCAGCGTGTTGCCGACGCTGTCGCCGCGGCCGAGCACAACGTTGACGACACCTTCCGGCAGGATTTCAGCGAGGATCTTCGCCAGCTTCAGCGAGGTCAGCGGCGTCTGCTCCGACGGCTTGAAGACGACGGTGTTGCCGCCGGCAATCGCCGGCGCCAGCTTCCAGGCCATCATCATCAGCGGATAGTTCCATGGCGCGATCGAGGCGACGACGCCGATGGCATCGCGGCGGACCATCGAAGTGTGACCGGGGATGTATTCGCCGGCGACCTGGCCGGGCATCGAGCGGACAGCGCCGGCAAAGAAGCGGTAGCAGTCGACGATCGCCGGGATCTCGTCGTTGAGCACGGCATTGATTGGCTTGCCACAATTGAGCGCCTCGAGGGCAGCGAAATCTTGTGCCGCGGCCTCGATGCGATCGGCAATTTTTAGGAGATAACCGGAGCGCTGCGCCGGTGTGGTGCGCGACCAGGTGACGAAGGCCTTTTCGGCCGCCAGCACCGCTGCCTCGATCTGCGCCTGGCTCGCTTCGGGCAGGTTAAGGATGGTCGCCCCGGTCTTCGGATTGAGGATTGGCTCCTCGGTTTCGGTGCCCTTCTCGAATTTCGAGCCGATCAGCATCTTGGTGTCCATGGAAGTCTCTCCCTTATGGATTCTTGACGTCATTTGCCCGAACCGGCGATCTGGTCGCCGTCGCGGGTGAGGTAATAGGCGACGAGGATGGGCAGCAGCGTCACCAGCACGACGACCATGGCGACGACATTGGTGACCGGGCGCTGGCGCGGACGGATCAGCTCTTCAAGCATCCAGATCGGCAGCGTCTGCTGCTGGCCGGCGGTGAAGGTGGTGACGATGACCTCGTCGAACGACAGCGCGAAGGCAAGCATGCCGCCGGCGAGCAGGGCGGTGGCGATGTTGGGCAGCACGACATGGCGGAAGGTCTGGAAGCCGTCGGCGCCAAGGTCCATCGATGCCTCGATCATCGAGCCGGAGGTGCGGCGAAAGCGGGCGACAGCGTTGTTGTAGACAACGACGACGCAGAAGGTGGCGTGGCCGAGCACGATCGTCCAGAACGAGAACGGAATCTCGCCCAGCGAAAAGGCTGAACGCAGCGCGATGCCGGTGATGATGCCGGGCAGCGCGATCGGCAGGATGACCAGCAGCGAGATGGTTTCGCGGCCAAAGAACCGTGTTCGCGACACGGCGGCCGCGCAGAGCGTGCCGAGGACCAGGGCGACGAGTGTCGAGATAGCGGCGACACGGACCGACAGCGACAGCGACTGCCACACGTCCGGGCGGTTCCAGGTGACGGCGAACCATTGCGTCGTCAGCCCCGGCGGCGGCCAGACGAAGCTCCTTTCCTCGGTCGTGAAGGCATAGATGAAGATCAGGAATATCGGCACATGCAGGAACAACAAGCCGCAGGCAGCGGCGATCTTCAGGCCGAGAGGAGCGGATGGTGAGCCATCAGAGCGCATCGAAGGCCCCCATGCGCTTGGCGCCCCAGAGGTAGAAGCCCATGATGACGATGGGCACCACGGTGAAGGCGGCGGCGAGCGGAATGTTGCCAGCGGTGCCCTGCTGCGAATAGACGGCCTGGCCGATGAACAGCCGCGAGGTGCCGACGATCTGCGGGATGATGTAATCTCCGAGCGTCAGCGAGAAGGTGAAGATCGAGCCGGCGACGATGCCCGGGAGCGCCAGCGGGAACAGCACGTTGCGGAAGGTCTGGCCGGGCGAGGCCCCGAGATCGGACGAGGCCTCGACCAGATTGCCGGGCACGCGCTCGAGTGCCGCCTGCACCGGCAGGATCATGAAGGGCAGCCAGACGTAGACGAAGACGATGAAGGTGCCGGTGGACGACACCGACAGGGAATTGCCGCCGACGATCGGCAGCGACAGCCAGACATCGAGCAGCCATAGAAGATGCAGCTTGGCGAGCAGCCAGGTCAGGATGCCTTCCTTGGCGAGGATGAGCTTCCAGGCGTAAATCTTGACCAGATAGCTCGACCACAGCGGCAGCATGATGCCGAGATAGAACAGCGCCTTCCAGCGGCCGCGCGCATAGCGCGCCGCGTAATAGGCGATGGGAAAGGCGATGATCGCGGAGGCGAAAGTGACCAGGGCCGCCATCGTCACCGTGCGCAAGATGATGTCGAGATTTGCGGCCTGCAGCAGATCGCCATAGGTCTTCAGCGTGAATTCACGGTTGATGAGGCCGGAGAATTCGTCGATCGAGAAAAAGCTCTGCAAGAGCAGTGCGAACAGTGAGCCGATGTAGACGATGCCGAGCCACAGCACCGGCGGCAGCAGCATCAATAGCAGCAGGAGCTTGGGCCTGCGCCAGAACAGGTCCGACAGCGCGCCGCGCAAGCCGCGCGCGCGAGGAAGGAGGGCTGGGGCAGGTTTTGCCTGGGCAGCGGTCAGAATCATGGTTTCTTCGACCGGTTGCGTTCCTTCGCGCCCCCCTCTGTCCTGCCGGACATCTCCCCCAGTCCGGCAGAACAGAGGGGGGCGCCGTGAAGCGCCTTGCCTCGGCTATTAGCGACAGTTGCCGAAAGCGCCATCATGCCGGCTCGTCCATAAGATGCAAATGCTCGCGGTTGAAGGTGAGCACGACCGCCTCACCTGCCTTCGGCAAGGCTGCACCGGCCGGCACGATGGCGTGCAGGCGCAAGCCGTCGGCGTCGAGCGCCAGTCTGGTCGTGGCGCCGAGATAATTGGTCGAGACGAGACGAGCGGCAACGCCATCGCCCTTCGCCGCCCGGCCGATGCGAATGGATTCAGGGCGCAGGCTGCCCCAGCGATGCTGGCCGGAATAGCGCTGGACGAAATCCGGCGGCAGCACATTGGACGAGCCGACGAAATCGGCGACGAATCGCGTCTTCGGGCGCTGGTAGATGTCCTCCGGCGTGCCGATCTGCATGATCTTGCCGTCGTTGAATACGGCGACGCGATCGGCCATCGACAGCGCCTCGCCCTGGTCGTGGGTGACGAAGACGAAGGTGATGCCGAGCGCCTTCTGCAGCGACTTCAGCTCCTCCTGCATGTTCTCGCGCAGCTTGAGGTCGAGCGCGCCAAGCGGCTCATCGAGCAGAAGCACCTTGGGCTGGTTGACCAGCGCGCGGGCGAGTGCGACGCGCTGGCGCTGTCCGCCAGAAAGCTGGCTGGGACGGCGGGCGCCGTAGCCGGGAAGCCGGACCAGCGACAGCGCCTCCTCCGCCGCCTTCTGCCGCTCGGGCTTGCCGACGCCCTTGACCATCAGGCCGTAAGCGACGTTGTCGAGCACGTTCAGATGCGGGAACAGCGCGTAGTCCTGGAAGACGGTGTTGACGTTGCGGCGATAGGGCGGGACGCCTTCGGCGCGTTCGCCGAAAATGGAGATCGACCCCGATGTCGGCTGCTCGAAGCCGGCGATCAACCGCAGGCAGGTCGTCTTGCCGGAACCCGAAGGTCCAAGCATGGCGAAGAACTCGCCCGGCGCGATATCGAGGTCGACCACGTCGACGGCGCGCACGCTGCCGAAATGGCGCGAGACTCTGGCGAACGAAACGGCGGAGGTCATGGGCTGTCCCAGGCTGATCAAATTCAGGCGACGGCGCTGCCCCTCATCTGCCTGCCGGCACCTTCTCCCCGTATAGTGACGGGGAGAAGGGGCTAGCCGCAACGCTCGCGATCCTCCTCTCCCCGTTCCTCACGGGGAGAGGGTAAGGGTGAGGGCAGGGCTGCGCTCTCACAACGAGCGAGACGAACTCACCGCCCGCCGATGACGCCGATATAGTCCGACACCCACCGATAGTAAGGCACGCACTGGTCCTGGGTGGCGCACTTCGACACCGGCGTCTTCCAGAACTTGATCTTTTCGAAGTTGTCGAAGCCGTTGGTCTTGCAGCCTTCGTCGCCGAGCAATTCGTTGCCCTTGCAGGCAGCCGGCACCACAGGGAGCGAACCGAACCAGGCGGAGACATCGCCCTGCACTTTCGGCGACAGCGAGTGCTCCATCCACATATAGGCGCAGTTCGGGTGGGCTGCGTCGGCCGCCAGCATGGTCGTGTCGGCCCAGCCGGTGACGCCTTCCTGGGGAATGGTCGAAGCGACGGGCTTCTTGGCGGCAACCAGCGTGTTGACCTGATAGGGCCATGAACCGGAGGCGACGACGCCTTCGTTCTGGAAGTCATCGACCTGGATGGCAGCGTCATGCCAGTAGCGTCCGACCAGCGTGCGTTGGACGCGCAGCAGATCGAGGGCGGCCTTGTACTGATCCTCGGTCAGCTCGTAGGGATCCTTGATGCCGAGCCCCGGCTTGTGGAACATCAGATAATTGGCAGCGTCGGCGATGTGAATCGGCCCGTCATAGGCCTGGACGCGGCCCTTGTTCGACTTGCCGTCGGGCAAGGTCATCTCCTCGAAGACGACGTTCCAGCTCTTCGGCGCTTCCTTGAACACCTCGGTGTTGTACATCAGCACATTCGGTCCCCACTGGTAGGGGGCGCCGTAGTGGACGCCGCCAACCGTGAACCACGGCGCATCCTTCAGCCTGTCGTCGACCGTGCTCCAGTTCGGGATGAGATCGGTGTTGATCGGCTGGACCCGCTTGCCGGCGACGAGGCGCAGCGAAGCGTCGCCCGAGGCGGTGACGAGGTCGAAGCCGCCCTCATTCATCAGCGCGACCATCTCGTCGGAGGTGTTGGCGGTCTTGATGTTGACCTTGCAGCCTGTGTTCTTCTCGAAAGACGTGACCCAATCATAGTTCTTGTCGGTTTCGCCGCGTTCGATGTAACCGGGCCAGGCGACAATGTTGACCTGGCCTTCGCCCTTGCCGAGTTCCTTGACCTGGGCGATCGCCTGGCCGGAGAAGGCCAGCGCGACCGTCAATGCAGTGCACGACTTCAGGAATGAGTTCATCATCGATCTCCCATTTGAGGGGCCGCACTCTCGCGGCGGCTTTGGTCCCTGATTGTGAAAGTGCTGTGAAATTTCCGGTTTCGCAAATTCATTTATCAGAAAGGCGATATCGATTTTTCCGATAGATTAACGACCAATCTTCTCCGGCCGCTGACGTACCATGCGCTGCGATTGTGCAAGCCCGATGAAGTCGCGAGCGGCCTGGGGCAGGCCGGAGCCGCGCCGCCAGACCGTGCCGACCTGAACAACCGGCAAGGAGCCCGAAATATCGCGCGATTCGATGCGGTCGCCTTCGAGCGACCATGGCCGGTAGACGAGGTCGGGCAGCAGCGCCACGCCGGCGCCGGTAGCGACGAGGCTGCGCACCGCTTCGACCGAGCGGGTGCGGAAGGCGACATGCGGCTTAGCGCCGATCGCCGCCAGCAGTTTTCCGGTATTCTCCTCGATCTCATCGACGGTCAGCATGATCAGCGGCTCCGAGGCGATATCGCCAATGCCGATGATGTCGGCGCCGGACAGCGGATGGCCAAGCGGCAGCCATAGCCGATAGGCCGAGACTTCGAGAATTTCGGATTGCAGGGCGGTGCGGTCGCGCAGGTTCGAGGTGACCATGACGGCGATGTCGAGCTTGCCGCCGATCAGCAGATGTTCGAGGTAATCGCCATTGTCCTCGATGGCCGAGATCTCGACGCCCGGATAGGCGCGGCGGTAGCGGGCGAGAAGGTCGGACAGCACATAGCCGGCGACCAGTGAGGTGACGCCGAGTTGGAGACGGCCACCTGCAACCGCCTGATCGCCGAAGAAGGAGCGGCGCGCGTCGGAAACGTCGGCAAGGATCTTTGTCGCGTGGCGCAGGAACTGATGGCCCTTGTGGGTGATGTTGAGGCCGCGCGGGTGGCGCTCGAACAGTTCGACGCCGAGATCGCTTTCGAGCTCCTTGATCGCTTCGGTGACCGACGATTGCGAGATGGACAGGTTCTGCGCGGCGCCCGACACCGTGCCCTGCTCGGCGACGGCGATGAAGAACTGCAGCTGGCGGATGGTGAAGGCCATCGCCGGACTAAACACGGCGGAGGCGGCGCTGGGAAGTGGGCGATCGACATCACTTGACGATCGCAAGAATCGTAACTAACTAAGTTACATGAAACGAAACAGCAGACTGTCGTCGACCCTGCACATTCTCGTCCATATGGCCGAGACGCAGGAACACGCGCTGACCTCCGAGCAGCTCGCCACATTCATCCACACAAACCCGGTCGTGGTCCGACGGACCATCGCCGGCTTGCGCGACGCCGGCATCGTCACCTCGGCGCGCGGCCATGGTGGCGGCTGGCAGCTTGGCCGCGCGCCCGAGAAAATTTCGCTGGCCGAGATCAGCGCCGCGCTTGGCGAAACGCTGCTGCCGTTCGGCACCGAGCCGGAAAGCCCCGGCTGCCTTGTCGAACAAGCGGTGATAGCCGCGCTCGATGAATTTCGTGTCGAGGCCGAGAGGCTGCTGGCGGAAAAACTCAGCCGCATCACGCTCGCCGATCTCGCCGCCGATTTCCGCCGCCGTTACGAGTTGATTGGAGTGACCAGCCATGCAGTATGATCTGATTGTCGTGGGCGGCAGCTTTGCCGGCCTGTCCGCCGCCATCCAGGCGGCACGAGCCCGGCGCAACGTCCTGGTGATCGACGCCGGCCAGCCGCGCAACCGTTTTGCCGAGCATTCGCACGGGTTCCTCGGACAGGATGGGCGCGCGCCCGGCGCAATCCTGGACGATGCAAGGCGGCAGCTGCTGGCCTATCCGACGGCCAAGCTCGTCAACGGGTTGGCGGACGAGGCCGCTGCCGCCGGTGCCGGTTTCGAGATCACCACGGATCGCGGCGAGACATTCGGCGCGGCACGGCTGGTTCTTGCCACCGGCGTGCGCGATATCCTGCCCGATGTCCCCGGGCTTGCCGAGCATTGGGGAAAGAGCGTGCTGCATTGTCCCTATTGCCATGGCTTCGAGGTGGCCTGGCGGGCCGCTTGGCGTGCTGGCAACCGGACCGATGGCGGTGCATCAGGCGCAATTGATCGCCGACTGGGGCGACGTCACGCTGTTCGCAAACGGCGTGTTCGAGCCTGACGCGGAACAGATGCTTGCGCTGGAAAGGCGGAACGTACGGTTCGAGCCGGCCGGCGTGGCCGAACTGGAAAAGGATGGTGCGGGTGGTCTGGTTGTCAGTCTCGAAGACGGCCGCAAAGGCCGCGTCAAGGCACTGTTCACCGCACCGCGCAACACCATGGCGAGTCCGGTTGCCGAACAGCTCGGCTGCAGCTTCACGGAAGGTCTTCTCGGTCCAGTGATCACCGTCGACGACCGCCAGCAGACGACAGTCCCAGGTGTCTATGCCGCCGGAGACGCGGCACGATCGATGCACAACGTCGCCTTCGCCGTATCAGATGGCGCCTTCGCGGGCGTATGCGCCCACCAATCGCTGGTTTTCGGTTAGATCCCGCTCTCGTCGCCGACAATGCTGAGCCGCGCGCCGGCTTGCCCCAGTGCAGCGGCAATGTCGCGCGGCGGCGACCGGTCGGTGGCAAGTTCGGAAAAACCGTCGAAGCCGCAGACCTGGACCAGGCCTTGGCGGCCGAATTTGGTGTGGTCGGTGATGACAAGCGTGCGCTGGCCGCGCGACAGCACCATGCGGGCGAATTCCGCCTCTTCCAGATCATAGTCCATGAGGCCCGTGACAGCATCGGCCGCGCCGATGGAGATCACCGCATGGCTGACGGAAAACCGGCTGACGAATTCGATGGCCGAGACGCCGAAGGCGGCGCCCGAATCGCTGCGCAGTTCGCCGCCGGCCATATAGACCTTGTTGCCGTTGACCGTAGCCAGCGTGCGGGCGATGTCGGAAGAGTTGGTGACCACCGTCAGCCGTCGGTGGCCGAGCAGTTCGCGAGCCAGGAAAGAGGTGGTGGTGCCGGTGTCCAGCATGATCGATTCGCCGTCGCGGATGGTCGCGGCAACCATGCGGGCAATGGCGCGCTTGGCATCGGCATTCTCGCGCATGCGCCGCTCGAATGGCGCCTCGCCGGCCATTGACGGCAGGCCGACGGCGCCATGCATCTTCAGGATCGAACCGTCAGTGGTCAGCGGCTTGACGTCGCGGCGCACGGTCTCCAGCGAGACGCCCAGCCGGTCGGCCAGGCTGGCGATGGTGACGGTGCCCTCTTCCTGCAGGAGACGCAGGATTTCGCCATGTCGCTTCGAATGCATCATCGGGTTCGCCCAATCGGATTGTTGCGCTACTGACTGCTTCTAAGGCAAATCGGCCACAGTTCACAAGGAATCCTAAAGGTTTCGGGCAAGAAGACAGAAAAAGCCACAAGTTTTCGTTGACAAGCCGGATCACATGGCGTGACACTGGCTCGTGACAGGCTCGGAACTGCCACGGGAAAATGATGGCAGAGCCGCACCAAAATTCGCCTGCCCGAACGTCTGGAAAATCGTCTGACGCAAGGGAAAAGGACTGTTTCGAATCCGCGGGGGCGGATGCCGGCGTCGAAGAACCCGGCACAGGGGCTCGTCGGTGCGGTGCGGGATACCGATCCTGGCATCCCGCACCGACGAGATTTTCGCATTGCTCCCTCCTGCCGGCCGCCACCTTTGTCTCGCCCGCGGCGTCTTGAACCCCGCCCAACGAGGGATGAACCTGTGACCGCCGAGGACCGCATCCGCGCCCTGCCCTGCTGGACCGGCAGCATCGAGATCGCGCCGCTGCCGGGCGGCCTGAGCAACGCCAACTATCTGGTCAAGGACGCAGCTGGGCGGCATGTCGTGCGCTTTGGCCAGGACTTTCCATTCCACCACGTCTTTCGCGAGCGCGAGGTGATGACCGCGCGCGCGGCGCACGCCGCCGGCTTCGCGCCTGCGGTCCACCATTCCGAGCCCGGGATCCTGGTGACGGAATTTCTCGGCGCCAAGACCTATGTAGCGGAAGACGTACGCGCCAATATCGGCCGCGTCGCCGCCCTGATGCGCGGCTTCCATCGGGAGATGCCCAATCATGTCTCCGGCGCCGGCTTCATGTTCTGGGTGTTCCATGTCATCCGCGACTATGCGCGCACGCTGGAGGAAGCCGGCAGCCGCATGCGAAGCGAGTTGCCGCGGCTGCTGACGCTTGCGGACGAACTCGAACGGGCGCAGAAACTGCTGCCGATCGTCTTCGGCCACAACGATCTCTTGCCGGCTAATATTCTCGACGACGGCCATAGACTGTGGCTGATCGATTTCGAATATGCCGGCTTCAACACGGCGATGTTCGACCTCGCGGGCGTCGCCTCGAACGCAAGCATGAACGACGAGGAGTCCTTCGCCTTCCTGACTGCCTATTTCATGAAGGAGCCGGACGAGGCGATCCGCCGCTCGCATGCGGCCATGCAATGCGCATCGCTGCTGCGCGAGGCGATGTGGAGCATGGTTTCCGAACTTTATCTCGACGCGCCCGGCATCGACTACGTTGCCTATACAGACGAAAACCTGACGCGGCTCGATGCCGCGCTGGAAAACTACCGAACGAAATACGGACAGAAATCATGAAATTGCCCGCTCACGCCGAGATCGTCGTCATCGGCGGCGGCATCATCGGCTGTTCAACGGCCTATCATCTGGCGCGTGACCACAAGGCCGATGTCGTGCTTTTGGAACAGGGCAAACTGACATCGGGCTCCACATGGCATGCGGCGGGGTTGGTCGGCCAGTTGCGGTCCTCGGCCTCTATCACCCGCGTGCTCAAATATTCGGTCGATCTCTACAAGGGGCTGGAAGCCGAAACCGGGCTGGCCACCGGCTGGAAGATGACCGGGTGCCTCAGGCTCGCTACCAATGCCGACCGCTGGATCGAGTATAAGAGGCTGGCGACGACGGCGAAAAGCTTCGGCATGGATATGCAGTTGCTGTCACCGGCCGAGGTCAAGACAATGTGGCCGCTGCTGGAGGCCGGGGATCTCGTCGGCGCCAGCTGGCTGCCGACCGACGGGCAGGCAAGCCCTTCCGACATCACGCAATCGCTGGCCAAAGGCGCGCGCATGCATGGCGCCAGACTGTTCGAGGATGTCCGCGTTACCGGCTTCGACATGAAGGATGGCCGCATCACCGCGGTAAAGACCAACAAGGGCGATATCGCCTGCGGCAAGGTGGTGAACTGTGCCGGGCAATGGGCGCGGCAGGTAGGCGCCCTTGCCGGCATCAACGTGCCGCTGCAGCCGGTGAAGCACCAGTATATCGTCACCGAAAGAATAGACGGGTTGGCGACCGATGCGCCGACGATCCGCGACCCCGACCGCCGCATTTATTTCAAGGAGGAGGTCGGCGGGCTGGTGATGGGCGGCTATGAGCCGAACCCGCAAGCCTGGACGACCGATCTTCCCGGCGGCGATGTCCCTGATGACTGGGAGTTCCGGCTGTTCGACGACGATTACGATCATTTCGAGCAGCATATGAACCAAGCGATCGCGCGGGTTCCGGCGCTCGAAACCGTCGGCGTCAAGCAGATGATCAACGGGCCGGAGAGTTTTACGCCGGACGGCAATTTCATCCTCGGCGTGGCGCCCGAATGCGCCAACATGTTCGTCGGCGCCGGCTTCAACGCCTTCGGCATCGCGGCGGGCGGCGGCGCCGGCTGGGTGCTGGCGCAATGGGTGGTCGACGGCGAGGCGCCACTCGACCTGTGGGTGGTCGATATCAGACGCTTTTCCGACCTGCACCGCGACCGGCAATGGGTCCGCGACCGCACGCTGGAAGCCTATGGCAAGCACTACACGATCGGCTTCCCGCATGAGGAGTATGTCACGGGCCGGCCACGGATCGTGTCGCCGCTCTATGAACGGCTGCAAAAGCACCGCGCCGTGTTCGGCTCCAAACTCGGTTGGGAGCGGCCGAACTGGTTTGCGCCCGAAGGCGTCGAGCCGAAGGACATCTATTCGATGGGCCGGCAAAACTGGTTCGCGCCGGTCGGCGACGAGCACCGGCACGTGCGCGAGAACGTCGGTATTTTCGACCAGTCGTCCTTCGCCAAATACGAAATGACCGGTGCGGATGCGCTGAAGGCGCTCGACTGGATCTGCGCCAACGACGTCGCCAAGCCGGTCGGCCGGCTCACCTACACGCAGCTTCTCAACACGCGCGGCGGTATCGAGGCCGACTTGACCGTGGCGCGGCTCGGCGAAGAACGATTCTACGTCGTCACCGGCACCGGTTTTAGGACGCATGATTTCTCGTGGATCGGCGACCATGTCGGCAGCGAGCTCGACGTGACGCTCACCGATGTCACCGAGGATTTCGGCACGCTTTCGCTGATGGGGCCGCGCGCCCGCGACGTGCTGGCTGCGGTGACCGATGCGGACGTGTCGAACACCGCTTTCCCGTTCGGACATGTGCGGGAAATCTCCGTCGCCGGCCACACAGTTCGGGCGCTGCGCGTCACCTATGTCGGCGAGCTCGGCTGGGAGCTGCATGTGCCGATCGCGGCGACGGGCGAAATCTTCGACGCGCTGATGGCGGCGGGCGAGGAGCACAGCATCCGCCCGGTCGGCTACCGGGCGCTGGAATCGCTGCGGCTGGAAAAAGGCTACCGCGCCTGGGGCTCCGACATCACGCCCAATGACACGCCGCAGGAGGCCGGCCTCGGCTGGGCGGCGAAACTCAGAAAGAACACGGATTTCCTTGGCAGGCGGGCTCTGGAAAGCATCAGCGGCGGCACACCGAAAAAACGCTTTGCCGGCTTTACCGTCGATGATTGCGAGATCGTGCTGCTCGGGCGCGAGACGATCTTGCGCAACAACGAGCCGGTTGGCTACCTGACCAGCGGCGGCTATGGCTACACGGTCGGCAAGAACATCGGCTACGGCTATGTGCGCAACGCCGATGGCGTCAGCGACGATTTCCTCACCTCCGGCGACTACGAGCTGGTGGTGGCGATGGAGCGGACGCCGGCAAAAATCCATCTCGAGCCGCTTTACGATCCGGCGGGAGCAAGAATCAGAGCCTAGACCAGCTCACGCGCAGAACGAGGCCGCGGCTCGGCACGGTGTCCGCCTCGCCCGGCATGGAGACATAGGGCGACGTCTCCTCGGCACGCGTGACGACGCGCTTCGTCTCGAGGTCGGCGATCCGCGCGGCAAAACCGGCGCCTATAAGCACCGAGCTTGAGGCCGTACGTCAGATCGAGAACCGCTTGTCTTATGACTTTCGCTGCCAAACGGGCGAAGAAGGACCGCTGGGAGAGGGTGACCGCCCTCCCTCAGCGGCGAGGGTCGGATCGGTGAAATGCAGACCGTTTGACGGGTCGAGCTAGAGTTT
>NZ_RZSU01000009.1:0-59113 GCF_003997585.1 Mesorhizobium sp. M5C.F.Cr.IN.023.01.1.1
AAGCGGCCGGAGAGGGGGCTTCGTAGGGCGCAGTCCCCCTCTCCGTCTCGGCTCCGCCGAGCCACCTCTCCCCCACTTCGTGGGGGCGAGGAACCCAAGCTGGAATGAGGCGCAGTCCTTCGCAGACGAACCCGCTCAACCCGCACTACTCTGCGGATAGCAAATGATCGAGAGATAGCGCATCGGCAGGACCGTCAGCACTTCCGGCCCGTGCGGCGCATCGGCGTCGAAGAACAGGCTGTCGCCGGGCTTCATCGGATAGAGGTTGCTGCCGTGCCGGTAGGTAACCTCGCCTTCAAGCATGTAGAGGAACTCCATGCCTTCATGCTGGAAGGTCGGAAACACATCGGAATCCTCGGTCAGCGTGATCAGATAGGGCTCGACGACGACGCCGCTGGTATTCGAGCCGACATGGCCGAGAAGATTGTACTGGTGGCCGGCGCGCGTGCCGCGGCGCTCGACATCGAGCCCTTCGCCGGCCTTGACGAAGACGGCGCTGCGCTCTTCCTCGAAACGGCGGAAGAAGGCGGTGACCGGAACGCCGAGCGCCCGCGACAGCGCCTGCAAGGTGGTCAGCGACGGCGAGGTGATGCCGTTTTCGATCTTCGACAGCATGCCCAGCGAAATGTCCGTGGCAGCCGCAAGATCGGCGACGGTGATGCCGAGTTTCTTGCGGAATGCCCGCACCTCGCGACCGATCGCCACCTCCAGAACTTTTTCGCGGGTGTCGCGAACGGCGTGCGGATCCTGGGTTAGTGGCGTCCGGATCGTTACCACCCCCTTCGGCGCTGGCTTGGCCTTGGCGGCTGCCCCATTCCTGAAATTGGAAGCTTTCTTCGCCATGTCGCCACTCCGGGGGTTCTGTGGATTTATTTCACTCCCGGTGAACATATTAGGTGCGGATACAGAGCGCAACTGCGACTGCAACCCACTTTATGTCGAACGGCGTGCTCTCCGGATTTCGGCCGTCGGCGGTTTTGTCGAAAATCCGGTCTGGGGAAACGTGGTTTCAGCAGAAGGCCTGTTGACAGCATCGAAGGGGCATTTACTGTCCTGTCAGTGAAATTTGTTTCGTTAGGGAAATGAGACCGGGAGGCTTTGCAATGAAAAGTCGTGTTGCCGTCATCGGAGCCGGACCTTCCGGCATGGCCCAGCTTCGAGCCTTCAAGTCGGCAGCCGACAAGGGTGCGGATATTCCGGAAATCGTCTGCTTCGAAAAGCAGTCCGACTGGGGCGGCCTGTGGAATTACACCTGGCGCACCGGCCTCGACGAGCATGGCGACCCGGTGCATGGCTCGATGTACCGTTACCTCTGGTCGAACGGACCGAAGGAATGCCTCGAATTCGCCGACTATACGTTCGAGGAGCACTTTGGCCGTCCGATCGGCTCCTACCCGCCGCGCGCGGTTCTGTGGGACTACATCAAGGGCCGCGTCGAAAAATCCGGCGTGCGCCAATGGGTGCGTTTCAACAGCCCGGTGCGCATGGTGACCTTCTCCGACACGACGAAAAAGTTCACCGTCACCGCGCATGACCGCACCAACGACGTCACCTATTCGGAAGAGTTCGACAACGTCGTCGTCGCCTCCGGGCACTTCTCCGTGCCCAACGTGCCCTATTTCGAGGGCTTTTCGACCTTCAACGGCCGCATCCTGCACAGCCATGATTTCCGCGACGCCATGGAATTCAAGGACAAGGACATCCTGATCATCGGCCGCTCCTATTCGGCCGAGGATATCGGCTCGCAATGCTACAAGTACGGCGCTAAATCGATCACCTCCAGCTACCGCTCGAAGCCGATGGGCTTCAAATGGCCTGACAACTGGAAGGAAGTGCCGCTGCTGCAGAAGGTCGTCGGCAAAACCGCACATTTCAAGGACGGCAGCACCAGGGATGTCGACGCAATTATCCTATGCACCGGTTATCTCCACTCCTTCCCATTCCTGACCGAGGATCTGAAGCTCAAGACCGCCAACCGCATGTGGCCGGACCGGCTCTACGAGGGCGTCGTCTGGGAGAAGAACCCGCGGCTGTTCTATATCGGCATGCAGGACCAGTTCTACACGTTCAACATGTTCGACGCGCAGGCCTGGTTCGCGCGCGACGTCATCATGGGCCGCATCAAGCTGCCTTCGGCAGAAGTGATGGCCGAACACGGCAGGAAATGGCGGGCGCGGGAGGAAACGCTGGAAGACGCCGAGCAGATGATCTGGTTCCAGGGCGACTACACCAAGGAATTGATGGATCAGACCGACTATCCCGGCTTCGACGTCGAGGCGACCAATCGGACCTTCATGGAGTGGGAGCACCACAAGATGGAAAACATCATGGGCTTCCGCGACAATGCCTATCGCTCGCTGATGACCGGCACGATGGCGCCGCTGCACCACACGCCCTGGCTGCAGGCGATGGACGATTCGATGGAATCCTATCTGGAAGTGAAAGGGGTGGCGGCGGAGTAGCGGCTTCCTCGCCGCACCGGGCTGCATGACAGCCTGCCCAGCTTGCAACCCATCGAACCCGTCAAATCCTCTGTGCAGAGGTCTAAAGCGCGTCGCGTTTGGATGGATTCATGCGACGCGCTTTAAGTTCTTTTTATGCAGGTCGCTATCGCAAAACCGCTGAGCGCTTTTGCGCGACATGCATTACTTGCTGCGAGCCTCGCGCACGTCTCTCGTCGCCTCAATGATCCGCTCGAGCAAGGCATGGAGATCGTCGCGGTGGCCGCTGCGGCCGGCGGGGCCGTTTTCATCGGATGTCATGACGACGGTCAACGCGCGCCCGGGCACAACATAGACCATCTGCCCGCCATACCCCCACCCGTAGAAGACCGCTTCGCCCGCGATCTGACGGATGAACCAACCATAGCCATAACCGTCACCGGTGAAACGGGAGGCGGTGCGTGACTGCCAGGAGAGCTTGATCCAATCGGCCGGCACGAGCTGCCGTCCGCCGCGGCTCATCCCGCCGCTGCGGTAGAGCTCGCCAAAGGCGAGCAGCGAGCGCGGGCTCATGGCCATCTGATTGCCGCCGAGATAGATGCCCTGTGGGTCGCGGTCCCAGGCGGCGATGGAAAAGCCCTCCTGCGGCCCCAGCCATTCGCGTGCCAGTTCCAGCGTTGAGCGGCCGGTCCGCCGCGTCAGGATCGCCGAAAGGAGATGGGTCGAGCCGGTGGAATAGAGCATCGTACCGCCCGGTTCGTCGTCGAAGGGCATGGCGAGCGCTGCCTGCACCCAGTTGTCGCTTGCCACCCAGCGCCCGTAGTTTGGGCCGGAGGTCCGACCCAGCCCTGCCTGCATGGAAAGCAGATGACCGATCGTAACTTGCTGGAGCCGCGGATCCAGGTCGGCGGGCAGGTCGCCCTGAAGAAGCGGAGCGATCTTCTGGTCAGGGCCTTGGAGCACGCCCTTGTCGATGGCGATGCCGACGAGCGCGGAGATGATCGACTTGGAGGCCGATTTTATGTTGGCAGGACGTGCCGGAGAGTAGCCGCGATAGCCACGCTCCGCCACCACCGCGCCATCATGCGCAATGGCAACCGTGCGCAGCGGCGTCAGGCGCTCGGCCTCATCAAAGAGCTTTTCAAGCCGCTCCTCCAGACGGTCCGCACCGTGAGCAGCGACGGAAAGCATGAGGTGAAAGGCTAGAATCACGGTGGGACGCTTCAGCATGAAGCCAGCTTGGGATGCATTTTGGGCAAGACGAAGGTGACGCGGGCTGGCAAAGACGTCTGCCTCGCACAAGATAGTCGGATAGGGCAGGCGTCCGGGGCAAGGCAGCGGCTATTCGACCATCAGCAGCTCCACGAACCGGAGTTTCTGACCCGTTCCAGTCGTTCTCGCCACATCTGATGAACGACTGCTATGCGCCCTATGTAGGCCGTAGAGACCAGCTTTGCCACTTCCTGAAAGCCGACATCGCGGCAACGACGCTAGAGGTCGCGGTTGCGCCAAATTGTTTCCGTTCGCTTAACTGCCGGCGGAACTACGGCTTTCTACCGTTGCAGTCATTTCGTGTCGTCGCTCGGTCCGCCGCCCGTGTCACCCATTGGGCTGCGTTCATCGCTTAACTTGACCGGCCAAGCCACCGGATAATTTCGTAAGCCGGCATAGGGCGGCGAAACCCCTTCAGCGTCAGTTCGCCAACCGGAACGGATTCGACCAGTGATTCGACGGCGCCAAGAACCCGTTGGCTGACTAGAATCTGGCGAGACTTGGCCTCCTCGCACAATCGGGCCGCATGGTTCGACACCGTGCCGATCACAGCATAGTCCGCGCGCTGATCGAAACCGATCCGCCCGATGGTGGCGTGGCCCCGGGCAATACCGATTCCGAAGCCAAGCAAATAATCCCGTTTGCGCCATCGCTCTGAACGCTCGTCAATTGCGTCCCGCATCGCTGCAGCCATTGAGACAGCCCTCTCGGTGTGATCGGCACAGGGCAGCGGATCGTTGAAAACCACAACGATACCGTCGCCCACAAACCGCTCCAAGGTCCCCTCGTGACGCACAATTTGTTCGCCGAGACAGGAATGGTACTCGCTAAGAACCGTCATTACCTCCTCGGGCTCCGCAGTCTCGGCGAAGGCTGTAAAGCCGCGAAGATCGCAGAAAATGACGGTCACCTCGCGACGGTGGCTTTGAAGAAGCGCGTCGCCGTTGCCTGCCGCGACGACAAGGTCGGCGACCTGCGCGGGCAGAAACCGTCGGAGCCGGCCCATCCGCTCGATCTCCGTAACCTGCTCCGCCACAGTTTGTTCAAGAGAGCGATTCCATGCTGCCAATTGCGATGCCTGATCCTCGAGGAGCCGCGTCTGGCTCTCTACGGTATCGTATAGCGCCTTCTGGCGCAGCATCGAGCGCACGCGCGCCAGTAGCGCCCTGTGCTCGAACGGCTTGGTCAGATAGTCGTCGCCGCCGGCATCCAATCCCTCGACCACATCCCGCGTATCGGCTTTTGCGGTCACAAGGATAACTGGGATCGATCGCAGCGAAACGTCTGCCTTGAGCATCCGCACGACGCTTATCCCGTCTAGCTTCGGCATCATGATGTCGAGGAGGATCAGGTCCGGCTTGAGGCTACGTACCTTCGCAAGCCCCTCTTCGCCGTCCGCTGCAGTCACCACTTCGTAGCCATTCGCCTCGAGGCGCATACGCAGAATTTCGAGATTTTCCGGCGTGTCGTCAACGGCGAGAATGCGAGGCGGATCCTGCAAGGCCCTGTCTCCCTTAGGCAAGCAACTCGCGGATCTTGGCAAGCAACTGGCGCGGACTGAATGGCTTGGCAATGTAGCCATCGCACCCGGCAGCAAGAGCTTTCGCCTCATCACCCGACAACGCGTAGGACGTGACGGCGATTATCGGAATGTGCCGGAGCACCGGGTCAGCTTTGATGCGGCGGGCAGCTTCATATCCGTCGATCACCGGAAGCTGGATGTCCATCAGGATCAGGTCTGGCCTATGCGCTGCGGCAGCAGCGACGCCGGCGGCACCATCCGCGGCCTCGACCAGTTCGTATTCGGTGGTGGCGATGAGATCGCGTATGATTTGGCGGTTGTCATCGGTGTCTTCCACCATCAGGATTCGTTTTCTCATGCCGCTTTGACACGCTCCTCCACGTTGATCGGGATTGTGATGCGGAATGTCGAGCCTGAACCGGGAGCCGACTCCAAGCTTATCGTTCCACCCTGCATTTCGACAAAGCGCTTCGAGATCGCCAGTCCGAGACCCGTACCTCCCTTCTGTCTTGTGCTGCTGTTGTCGACCTGTTGGAATTCCTCGAAGATGAGCACCTGATTCTCGGGCGCTATGCCGGGGCCCGTGTCGCGCACCGCTATCTCGAAATGCCCGTCCACGGCATTGGCAAGAATGTCGACCGCCCCCTCTTCGGTGAACTTGACGGCGTTGCCGGCAAGATTGATCAGAACCTGAGTCAGACGGCGCTCGTCCCCGCGGCCCAGCGGAAGGTTTTCGGCAACCGTCGCAGCAAGCGAAATCCCTTTTGAGCGCGCCAGCGGCTCCACAGCGGCAACGGCCGATCGAACAATCTGCCCGACCGAATAATCCTCGAGCGCAAGTGTGAGCTGCCCTGCCTCGATCTTGGAAAGATCGAGCACGTCGTTGATCAGGCCCAGCAGATGACGGCCATTGGCCTGCACGCGCGACACCGTCGCTTTGGCCTTTTCGGGCAACTCGCCGTAGATGCCGTCGACCAGCAATTCGGTGAAACCCAGAACGGAATTGAGCGGCGTTCTCAGTTCGTGGCTCATGTTCGCAAGGAACTGAGACTTGTGGCGGCTGGCAGCCTCCAACTCGCGGCCTTTTTCTTCGGCCTCGCGGAACAGCTTTGCGTTCTGAATGGCGAGCACCGATTGGGCGGCAAAGGTCTCCATCAGGTGGACAACTTGGCGTTCGAACTCACCAGGCTTGCGTCGCCTGACGACGAGCGCCCCGACGATCTTGTTTGGCCTGAGCAGTGGAACCACCAGGACGCCTCGATAGCCGGCATCGAGGACAATCCTCAGTGCGGGCGAGGGCGTGCCTTTGCTGAGGTCAGGTACCTGGATCGGAGTACGACGTCGTGCAGCCTCTCCGATCCCCGGATCGTTCAATCCGATCGGCTCGCCGGAGAGTGCCGCAATGAGTTCGTCGCTCATCCCATAGGTTGCACGAAGACGAAATCTCTGGCCGCTGCTGCTGAACACGTAGATCGTGCCCGCATCCGTGTCCGAAAGCTGAACCGCCTTGGCCACGATCGTCTGCAGCACGGTATCGAGGTCGAGCGTCGAATTGACTGCCTTGCTAACTTCTCCGAGGGCCTCCAGTTCGTTGACCGAGCGTCCAAGCTCAGCCGTGCGCGTCTGCACTTCCTTGTACAGCCGCCCCAGTTGCTCGGACGTCTGGTTGACGTTGCCGGCAAGCACTCCAAGCTCGTCGCGATTGGCGACTTCAACTTGTTGCGCGAAGTCACCGGCAGCTATCTGGCGCAGACGGGTCTCGATCTTCTTGACCGGCTCGATCAACGACCAGGAGATGATGTAGCCAAGCCCCAGTGCCAACAGGATGCTGCCCAATGCAAAGGAGACAACGATCAGGCGGGAGGTGCCGTACGCCCCTTCGGTCGTCTCTATCGCCGCCACCATGTCGGCTTCCGCGATATTGACCAGCTGGTTGGTCAGCCTCTCCAAGCGGTCGGCCGACGGCACGATCTCGTCGAGCTGAACCTTGCGCGCCTCCTCGGTATTGCCGGAGCGAATGAGTTCGGCCACATGCGTCACGCCCGCCGTGAGGCGCTCATACTCTTGCCTGACCAGTCCGAGCACTTCGGTTTCGCCGACGAACTCCATGCGGTCGAGGTCGTAGCCGAACTGGTTGAGCTGGCGCAGCGCCGCGTCCAACATCCGGTTATCCTGGAGCAAGAGTGCGGTGGAGATGCTGTAGAGCTGGGTGGTCGTATCGTGCTGGACCTGGCGGTAGGCTGCGATCCGGCGCTGCAGCTTGATCAGCTCGTTGGTCTGATCGTTGACCCCACTCAGCACCTGCAAGCCGACGGCACCGAGCACGATCAGCAGTCCGACGATCGACAGGAATGCGATCAAAAGCTTGGTCTGGACGCGCGCCGGCAGCCGCGCCACCCCGCGGACCAGCCTGCCCGTGATGTTACCTGGCTTCGTCCAGGAGGCTGAGAAGGTCACCCCGGAATTCCTCCAGGTCAAAACCCGCACCGAGATATTGTACGCGCAAGATGCCACTCGGGTCTACAAGCGACGTCAGCAGTGTGTGGTCGACGTCGCCGTCCGCCTTCTTCATCGCGATGACCCCGTATTTTCGTCCTACCTCATGGACGGTCGCCGGATCGCCGGTGAGAAACGACCAGCCTTTCACATCGGCACCGAATAGCTGCGCGTGTTCTTTCAACACATCGGGTGTATCGCGCTCAGGGTCGACGGTGATCGAAACGAAGGCGATTCTGGTCCCGAAGGCAGTACCCAGCTTGTCCCGCACGCGTGCCATGTTGTCGGTCAGCATCGGGCAGATATCGGTGCAGGAAGCAAAGATGAATGCAACGGCAACGACCTTGCCGCGGAGGTCGCGGAGAGACACTGGCGCACCGTCCTGCGACGTCAGCGTAAAGTCTGGCGCCGGCCCGATTATCGGCAGGCGCTCATTCTGCGGCGCGTCATGTGCATGCGCCGGCCAGGACAGCAGCGCCAATAAAAGGGCGCGAGCCGGCCACGCAGTCACTTCTTCAACTCGCGCTTGATCTCGTTGAAGAACCGCCAATCAGTGCCGTTCGCGATGATCTCGTTGGGGTTCGACTTGACGATCCCTGCTTCATGCAGCCGCAATGAGAAAAATCGAACCGTGTCCTCGGGATCGTAGTCGCGCCAGTTCATGTAGGGGACCTCGCGGAGTGACTGCACCGCGTAGTCGTGTCGCTCAATGCGCCCCTCATCTACGAGAAGGCGTGCCACCAGCTCCGGCTCGCTGGCGCAAATATCAGCGGATTTGAGGATGGCGCGGATCACGCGCTTGGTGGCAGCGGGATGCTTCTCTGCATAGGCGGCATTCACGGCAAGCATGCAGCAGTAATATTGCGACCAGGGCTGATCGCGCGCGCTATCGAGAATGACGTGACCGACCTTGCGCGCGCGGAGATCCTGGGCTTCGGGCGGAAACGCCAGGAAGGCATCGACCTTGCCCTCGACAAAAAGCTCCGCCGGCTTTTCCTCGCCGACGACCCAGTCGATGTCGCGCCGCGGATCGAGCCCGACATACGTCGCCATGGCGCTGACGAAGATATGTGGGTCGGATGCCAGATTGTAACCTACGCCCACCCTGCGACCCTTGAGGTCCTTGATGCTGCGGATCTCTTCGTTTCCAAACAGTTCGTAGCAGCCGACGTGCACGCCCGAGATCACCTTGATCGGCACACCGGCGTCGATCGGAACAACGAATGCCGTCGCGAAGTCGACGCTGAAGTCGATGTCACCGCGCGCCAGCATCTCCGTGGCGGCGATGCCTGGATCTGCAGCCACATAGCCAAAATCCGAGAACCCCTCTGCGCGGATCAGCTCCTCGGCGACGTACTGCGGAGCAATGCAGATGCCGGGGGCATCGGCAAAGCGAGCGATGGTCGTTTCGGGTGGCGCCTCGGCGGCGGCCGCATTGTGGCCTCTGGCAAGTCCCGCAGCTGCGAGCAAGGACAGGCCTGTGAGGAAACGACGACGGTTCGGGATAATCTGCACGGGTCTCTCCTTCCGTTGAAAGGACAAGGCGTGTCGGCGATAGTCTAGGTCTTCAACTCCCGCTTCAGCTCGTCAAGGAAGCGCCAGTCCGTCCCATTGGTGATGATCTCTTGGGGACCCGACTTGATCATGCCGGCCTCTTGAAGCCGCAGCGCATAAAACCGGATCGTGTCTTCCGGATCGTATTCACGCCATTTGTTGTAAGGCACGTCGGTCATCGTCTGCAGTGCATAGTCATAGTTGGCCGTGAAACCGTCTTCGACGATCTGTCGCGCGACCCGCTGTGGTTCAGAGACACAGAGGTCCGCCGCTTTCAGAATGGCGCGGACGACGCGCTTGGTCGCGATCGGGTTGTTCTGAACGAAGTCGGCGTTGCCGCCCAGCATGCAGCAAAAGTATTGCGACCAGGGACGATCGACGGCGCTGTTGATTACTACGCGGCCGACGTTTTGGGCACGCAATTCTTGAGGCTCGGGCGGAAAGCCGAGAAACGCATCGATTTCCCCTCGCATGAAGAGCGTCATTGGCTTGATGGATGGGCTGGTGACCCAGTTTATGTCCTTTACTGGATCCAGCCCGACATAGGCCGCCATGCCCGTCAAAAATACATGCGGACTCGAGCCCAAGGATTGGACACCGACACTCTTGCCCTTCAGGTCTCTAATCCCGCGGATATTCTCGTTTCCGAATAGCTCAAAGCAGCCAGGGTGCACCCCGGCCAGCACCGTGATCGGGCCACCTGCAGCCATCGCCACCACAAGCGGCGCGGCGAAATTCAAGGTAAAGTCCACCTGGCCACTCGCGATCGCGTCGGATTGCCCCGCGGCTGGCTCAGTCATTACATAGCGAACCTCGGTGAAGCCCTCCCCATGCAGCAGCCCCTCGGCAACATATTGAGGCGCGATGCAGATGCCCCTGATCTTCGCAAGGCGGACGCTACTCGTTTCCGGCGGTGGCTGTGCGGCGAGCGATTGCTGGACCCCAATGAGGCTCGCGGCGCCGGCTGCCGAAAGGCCGGCCAGGAAGCGACGGCGGCTCTGTATGATTTGCATGTCCACGTCTCCCATCGAGACAAATAGGATCAGGTTTTCAACTCCCGCTTCAGTTCATCGAGGAAGCGCCACTCCGTGCCCTTGGCGATGACCTCCTGCGGGCTCGACTTGATCATGCCCGTCTCCTGCATGCGCAGAGCAAAGAACCGCAGGGAGGCTTCGGCATCGTAGTCCCGCCAGGTGCCGTAACGCGTGTCGTTCAACGTTTGCAGCGCATAGTCGAAGCTGGGCAGAAAATCTCGATCGACCAGCCGCCCGGCGCTCCAGGACGGATCCGACGCGCAAAGATCGGCGCCCTTGAGAATTGCCCTGATTACCCTCTTCGTCGCCACCGGGTAGCGGTTCACGTAGTCTGACGTGGCCGAAATCATGCAGCAGAAGTGCTGCGACCAGGGGCGGTCAAGCGTTGTGTTCAGGATGGTGCGACCGATCCTCTTGCTACGCAGTATCTGGGGTGCCGGCGGCGTGAAGAGGTATGCGTCGAACCTACCCTCGAGGAAGCCTTTCACCGAATCTTCTTGCTCCACGACCCATTTGATGTCGTTGACCGGATCCAAGCCGACATAGGCCGCCATCAACGCTACGAAGACATACGACGGCGAGTCGAAGGTATGCGTGCCCACGCGCTTGCCACGCAGGTCGGTGATGTCGGTAATACCCTCCCTGGCGATCAGTTCGAGACATCCGGAATGCAGGCCGGTCAGCACTTTGATCGGAACACCGGATTCGATCGAGGCGATGTGGATGGGCGCGTAGTTCACACTGAAGTCTGTCTCCCCGCGCGCAATCCACTCCCACTGGTCGACTTTGGGATCGCCTTGCACGTACTGGACATCGGTGAAGCCGTCAGCACGCAGCAACTCTCCCGCGAGGTAGAGGCCGGCCCAGCAATAGGCGCCATCGATCCATCGCGGCAGGCGTACGGAGGTCGTTTCCGGAAGCGCCTCGGCCCAAGCTTCCGTTGCGCGGCCGACAATGCCCGCGACGCCGGCCGCCGCAGTGCTGGCAAGGAAATGGCGGCGGTTCTGCACGATCTGCATCGTGCGCTCCTTCCCCGGATCTGCAAAAGAAAATCGCGTCCGGAACCGAGCAAAAGAGGTTCCGGCAGAGGCGGAGGTCTCGTGAGCGCGCCTAGCAATTGCATATCGAGCGCGCCCAGTCCAAATGCGGGAGTCTTGCGCTCTCAGTCGCCGGCCCGTGATGTCCCAGCCAGCGATATATAAGCATACACTAAGCATACGGTCATAGCGAGGGCAAAGTCCCGCCGCGAAGCCGGGCGAGGAGACTGAGCCGAGCGGTTTCTAAAATCGCACAGACCAGCTAACCGTGTGGTTGCGAATGGCAGGTTTCGAGGTCAACTTGGGTCGTTCCGAGTAATCGATGCGAGCGTCGCCGTTGGATCAGGTCGCGAAGATGCTTTCGCCGACCTGAATGTCCACTCTTGAAGATCCGCCGCCTAAAGCTGCCAGTCCGCCTTCGGCCCCGGTCCGGTCGGTGCGGAAGGCAAGGCGCCTAAGACGTGCGTTCCCCAGTTCTCAATCTGATCCCGAAAGCAGCCAGCCGTTGCGATTCGAAAGGGAGCGAGAAGGGCGGGAAGAGGACCTGCGGCGGTGCGGGATGACCTTCGCACAGTTTGGTGAAACGGCCGTTCGGAACTGATGCCAGTCATCTTTGCGAGGATGGCCCCGAGGCAGACAGGCGCACGATGCAGTTTGCCGTGTGTCCGCGCCGCATGGGTTTGAGGCAGCTCTGCGAACGCTGACCACTTCCCCCTCTTACACGTGTGAGACATGATCGCGTGGGTGCCGCTCCGCTCGCACAGGATCGGCCACTTAGATCAGGGTCTGCCTAAAATCCGAGAGGCCGGAGATGGCAAATCGCGTTCACGCGCTTCGGCCTGGTCGCGGCCAGCAACCTCACCAACGCCGAACACAGTCGTCTTCGCCGTGGCGTTGGGGTGTGCCGGCGGGAAGCGACGCTCCTATGACCGACGAAGCACGTCTTGCCATTCCGGATGGCGGCCGATCTGCGCTTTTGCGAACGGACAAAGCGGAATAATCGCGACCCCTTCGCCCCGGGCATCCTCGATCGCCTGTCTCACCAGTCGCTCGCCGACCTTGCGGCCACGCAAGGCCGCGGGAACTTCAGTATGGTCAATGATGATCAACCCTTCGCCGGCCCGGCTATAGGTCATCTCGGCTTCAACTCCATCGACGACCACCCGATAGCGCCCTTTCGATGCCCCATCCTCCCGCTCGACCTTTTCGTCGCCGGCCGAAGGCGCATCCTTCGCCAGCGCCGCGTCCGGGCGGCGGACCTGACGTGGCTGTCCATGCGCACATTCCAGAAGATCGCGGTCCCATCCGCCCAGATCGGCGGCAGCCTCGTAGGTCGAGACGAGGAAGGCCATCAGAGCTTCGTCGGGATCGGCTGCCGACTGCACGGCATCGTAGGGGAGGATGAATTCAGCCAGGCCGTCATGCCAGAACGCGGCATCGGGCCGGACCTCCGCGGCCCGGTAGCCGTTCGGCGTCGGATAGGCGTAGGCGTAGAAGGCGGGATAATCGATGCCACCGCCGCCCGGCCAGAAGCCGGCCGAGGAGACCTCGCGGTCGTAGGCCTCCTGCGTCACGTGGTCCGGCAATGCCGGAATGCCGCCCGGATGGAGAGGAGCACGCCTCCCTGAGAAGCGCGTGACGGCCAGATCGAGAGCGCCCCAGAACAGGTGAACGGGGCTGGATTTGCCGAGAAAAGACGTCCGGAACGTTTTGAAGACCCTGTCGACCGACGCCAACGCGTTGTGGAAGCGTTGAACGGCGTCGCGGTCATAGGGCCGGTCGCGATGATCTTCGGCGAAGGGTATCGGGTTGGGTACCTCGTTCGGTTGTCCGTTGAACGTCGGCGTGCCACCGAGTTCCGAAATCAACTGCACGAAGCTGGCGTGGAACGCCGCAACCGTGGACGGCCCGAGATCGAACGACGCCCTGCGGCCCTCGCCGCAGGTGCCCACGACCCTGTGCTCCCGAAAATTGAACAGGATCTCGATGCCGGGGCCGTCGGGGATCGGCGAGGATGCCAGACCGTTCGGCGTGACGTAGAAGGTCGCGTTCCACGAATGGTTCAGCCACGGTGTATGAGCCAGCCGGTATTTTCCAGCGACCTGAAGGTAGAGATGCAGAGCTGAACAAGTCTCACGCCAGCTAAGGTAGTCGAGGTGGGGCCACTTGTTGTTCATTTCGCTTTGTCTCCATCCAGCGTCTGCTCGGTACGGGAGTCGGTCATTTAGTCTTGGGTCGCTTGGGTTGCGTCCTGGCAATCACTCCATCAGCGCCGGTCAATCCGGAAGGGGGATGTACTCATCCCGGTCGTCGATTGGCAAATCGAAGCGCCCCTTGCCCCAGTTCTCGGCGCGCCATTCGGCCTTGGCCTCTTCGATGCGCTGCTGGGACGAGGCGACGAAGTTCCACCAGATGTAACGGGGTCCCGGAAAGGTCGCGCCGCCGAGGATCATCAGGCGCGCGCCTCTGCCGCCGGCCGCGACCGTGATCCTTTCGCCGGGGCGGAAGACCATCATCTGAGATGCCGCGTATTCCTGGCCGGCAACCGAGATGGAGCCTTCGACGATGTAGATGCCCCGGTCCTCGTGATCGTCCGGCATGGGCAGCCGGCTTCCCGGTTCGAGTTTCACATCGGCGTAGAACGTTTCGGAGAACATCGTCGCGGGCGCGACCACGCCATAGGCGTTTCCAAGAATAAGCCGAACCGAGACGCCGCGGTCCTCGAGCACGGGCAGCACGTCCTTGGCGTGATGTTCGAAGGTGGGTGCCATATCCTCATGGGTGTCGGGCAGGGCCAGCCATGTCTGAATCCCGAACAGACTGTTCGGACCGCTCCGGGCAGCCTCGGTGGTGCGCTCAGAGTGGGTAACGCCACGCCCGGCGACCATCCAATTCAGCGCGCCAGGACGTATTATCTGGTCGGCGCCGGTGCTGTCCCGGTGATGAAAGTCGCCGCGATAAAGGTAAGTGACGGTGCCGAGCCCGACATGGGGGTGCGGATGGACGTCGATGCCCTGCCCGGTCAGCAAGTCGGCCGGCCCGGCCTGGTCGAAGAAGATGAACGGCCCGACCATCTGCCGCTTCGGCGCCGGCAAGGCGCGCCGGACCTCGAAGCCGCCGAGGTCGCGGGAACGAGGAATGATAAGGGTTTCGATCGCGTCGATGCCCACCTCATCGGGGCAGCCAGGTTCGATTGCCGGGTTCCAACTCATGCGCGTCATCCTCTCCTGGGCTTCCGGAATGTCGAAACTGGTGCGCGACCGCCTACCGAACTAGCCCCGCGATACGTCCAGCTGTGTCGCAGCAAGTGGAACGTGCGGGCCATGTCGCCGAAGTACTGCCACCGTCGAGCGAAGGTCCGAGACAAGGCCTCGTGCCGTTCTTGTCCTAGCGGTCGAGACCCCAAAGATCCGGGTTCCGTTTGAAATGCTCGGTCAGCATCTCGGTGAGCACCCGCACTTTCCGCGCGGGGTGTTGACCCGGCGGACGGACGACATACACGCCTGCCGCCGGTGGGGGATAGTGCGTCATCACCGGAACGAGCGCTCCGGAGGCCACATATTCATGTATGATGCAATCGGGGAGCCAGGCGATGCCGAGACCTGCCGCCGCCGCGGCGGCAAGTCCCATAGCGTTGTCGGCCTTGAACCTGCCCTGCGGCTGAACCGTGACAATCCTGTCGCCATCCATGAACTGCCAGGTCTCCGTTCCCTGCATGAGGGCCTGATGGTTGACGATCTCATCTACCGTCTCAGGTGAGCCGTGCGCTTCGATATAATCCGGGCTTGCGACAAGCTTGCCATGGAACGGCCCGACGCGCTTCGCGATCAGGTTGGAATCCTGAAGGTAGCCAGCCCGGATCGCGCAATCGAAACCTTCGGCGATGAGATCGACGAAACGATCGTTGTAGGAGGTATGGATGTGAAGCTTCGGGTGCTGGCGCGCCATTTCCGCAAGCACCGGGGCGAAGTGGGTCGGGCCGAAAGTGAGCGGCATGGCTACCCTCAGGCGGCCGCGCAGATCACCGGTGGGGAGGATCGTTTCCCTGGCCGTATCGATCTCGGCGCTGGCCCGGGCCGCATGGTCCCTGAACGTGATCCCCGCTTCCGTGAGCGCGGCGCCTCGGGTCGTTCGTGCAAGAAGCTGAACGCCGAGTTCTGCTTCGACCCGAAAGAGCCGCCGACTGACGATTGACTTGGAGACGCCGAGCCGGCGCGCGGCGGCCGATACGCCCCCGGCATCGGCCACTGCGACGAATGTCTGTAAATCTTCGATGTCCATTCCGGCGTTCCTCATTTCGCGACACGGCTTGCCTGACTATGGCACTACCGCATCGCCAAAGGGAACGGCAAATAGCGACTAGGCAATGTCGCCGCTGGCGCATGTCTCCCGTGAACCCATTGCCGTCCATAGCGGCAGAGAAAGGAAGTCTTGATGACCCCTCGTAACGGCCTCGATTCGCTTCTTCGCCCCGAAGATTCGGTCCTCGTTCTGATCGACCATCAGCCTTATCAGCTCGCAAACCTGAACAGCCACGATCCGCACATGGTGGTCAACAACACGACCGCGCTGGCGAAGCTAGCAAAAGCTTTCAATGTTCCGACCATTCTCACCAGCGTGATCGCGGCGCGCGGTGGACTTCTCTTTAAGCAGATCACCGACGTATTTCCGGACCAGGAAGTCATCGATCGCACCTGGGTGAACACCTGGCAGGACGAGAATGTGGTGAACGTCGTCAAGGCGACCGGCCGCAAGCAGCTGATCATCGCCGGCCTGTGGACCGAGGTCTGCGTCGCAATGCCTGTCATCCAGGCCGCCGGCGAAGGCTGGGACGTGACCGTGATCACCGACGCGTCGGGCGGGATTTCGAAGGAGTCTCACGAAGTTGCCATCCAGCGAATGATCGCGGCCGGCGCGAACGTGATGACCGTGATGGCGCTCGCTGGCGAATGGCAACGCGATTGGGCGCGCACCGAGCATGTCGAGGAGCTGACCGAGATTCTCATCCAGCACTTCGGCGGCAGCGGCATCGCCTTCCTGTGGGAGCAGCAGCTCCTCAACACGCCGGTTCCGCGCGCCGCAGCGTGAGTCGAGCGGGGATGACGAGCGATCCCCCGCGCGCGTTCGAGCGTCGCTCGCGCCTCGTCGTCTCCCTCCCCGCGCACACGCCTCGCGCATGACAAGGCGCATACCCTCCGGGCGGCAGCCCAAGAACTTCGACCGGTCGATGCGGGCCTGTTCTCCCGAGGCCGCACCGGAAAGCGGGTGGGCCGGTAGAAAAGGACAACGTCATGATCGATTTGAACGGAAAGCGTGCATTGGTTACCGGAGGATCGCGGGGCATCGGCGCCGCGATCGCGTTGGCACTGGCGGAGAACGGCGCCGACGTTGCATTTACTTACCAGCACTCCGCCGAGAAGGCTGATGCGGTGGTCAAGTCCATCGAAAGCAAGGCGCGTCGCGCAGTCGCTATCCAGGCCGACAGCGCCGCCCCGGAGGCGATCATGCGCTCTGTGAGCGAAGCCGTCTCGGCGCTCGGTGAACTCGATATCCTCGTCAATAGCGCGGCTATCGGCCACATCGGAACGATCGCCGACATCGACGTGAATGACTATCAGGCCGTGATGGACGTCAACGTGCGAGCGCCAGTGCTGTTTGCGAAAGCAGTTATCCCGCATCTCACCGAAGGGGGACGCATCATCACGATCGGTTCGGCCTTGGGGGAGCGGGTCCCGTTCCCAGGCATAACGGCTTATGCGATGTCCAAGGCGGCACTTACCTCCTTCACCCGCGGTCTCTCGCGCGAACTCGGCCCGAACGGCATCACCGTGAATCTTGTGCAGCCCGGGGCAACCAATACGGATGCAAATCCTGCGGATGGGGAGGCAGCCGATTTCCAGCGAAGCCTGAGGTCTTTGGGACGCTACGCCGAGCCGCGCGAAGTCGCGAACGCTGTGGTCTTTCTGGCAAGTCCCGCCGCGAGCGTGATTACGGGCGCCATCCTGACCGCCGACGCGGGCGCAATCGCCTGAGCCGACTTGATGTTCGCCAGAAGGTCCGGGGAGACGTCATGTCGGGCCGGGACCGGCTTCTCACCCGGCCCATCCCGGGGCCGCTTGGCAAAACATCTGTGTCAAACAGGCCGCGACGGATGACATCGCCCTCCGGCAACAGGGACGGCGCCCGCCGGTGTCGTGGTCGCGCCAGTAGCGGAAGTCTCAGATGCTGACTTGCACATCCGCTTTATGCACGTCTCGTGCCGTCCGCTCCATTATCGCAACGTGCCTTTTGATCTCGCTCAGCTAGCGAGGCTTTTTCAAGCGCATACAGTCGTTCGCGCGGAAGGGCACCGAACGCTCCAATGGGCGGGGCCTATCTGGCGCGCAGGTTAGGAGTTTGTGCTGTTCCGGCTAGCAACGACCTCCGAAGCCCTTTGCCGATGCGGGCACCGTGTGCGAGCCGGCACCACAGCTCCGGCTGCTGCACTATTGCGCAGGTGCCGGGATCGGTAGGATGCTCGATACCCGCCAGCCGGCCGGAGTCGTCACCAGCACCATGTTCATGAGAAACTTGGTGGGTTGCGCCGGCTGACCCGGTGCGCCGATGGTGAACAGGATCGGGATGTAGATTTGTGCCGCGCGGTCACCGAGCATCGTGACCTTCAGACTGGAGGGCTCAGGCTCGAGCTGCCAAGTACCCTCATAAAGCGTGGTGAAGCGTTTGAGCGCCTCCTCCGGTCCCCATATCGGCGTACCGCGGGTGATCCAAAGAAACTCTGGGGAGCCCAGCAACAGGGCCTCCACCGCTTTCAGGTCGTGGGCGTTCTGGGCGGCGACAAACCGATCGAACGTGGCACGCACGTCATCTTCGGGCGCCGCCGCGGCAAGTCGGATCGGTAAGGTTATGAGGATTAGTGCCACGCAGACCCCCAGATATCGAAGGATGTGATCGAGGCGCCTCTTAGATTCATAGATTCGCGTAACCATGGTCGGCTCTCCTTCTTGAGCGCATAAAGGGACAGCGTTCCGGAATTGTCCGGCCGCGCGTTCCCTGCGCGAGCAATAATTTTGGGAGATCGAAGGCTCGCGTCCTTGCATGGATCTTAAATTTTCCGTGAAGATTTCCTAAGCTGCACCATGCGTGCGCTCCAGAGCCTGGCTTTCGCCTTCGGCGACTTTCTCCTGATCCCCGAGGAGCGTTTGTTATTGCGCGGCGGAGAGCCGGTCGCTTTGACCGCCAAGGCGTTCGATCTGCTCGTCGTCCTTGTCCGCCGCGCCGGACATCTGGTGACGAAGGACGAGCTGTTCGACGAGGTGTGGCCTGGCACATTCGTCCAGGAGACGAACCTGACCGTGAACATCTCGGCCTTGCGCAAGGCCCTGGACGACGGGCGTGACGGAAGCCGAATAATTCAGACGGTTCCGGGTCGCGGCTATCGCTTTGTCGCCCCTGTGGTGGTCCGCGACGCGGTCGGGGATCCGCTCCTCCGTCCCGAGCGTGCGCCCACGGCCGACGGCGCGTCCGCGGTGCAGCCTGTTACGCAGGAAACCCCTGCCCGCCGCGTCGCTGGCGTTTCAGGACTGGCCTGGGTCCTGCTTGCCGCAGTCGGCTGCGTCGCCCTCGTGGCGATGGCGCTGTGGCGTGCACAGCCGGCAGGCCAGAATGTCACCTTCGCTTCGGTGGCAGTGCTGCCTTTCCTCAGTGATAGTCCTGCAAGTAACTACCTGGCAGACGGGCTGAGCGAAGCGACCGTCAACGGGCTGGTGCAAATGGAGGGGCTGCGCGTCGCTCCGCGGGCAAGCGCGCTGCGCTACAAAGGAACGGCGGTAAGTCCGAAGCAGGTTGGCCGCGAACTCAACGTGGCGGCGGTAGTGACCGCAAGTGTCACGCAGCGGGATCGCAGCTTGCGGATCCAAATCGATCTGGTCGACGTGGCCCGAGATGCGCAGATTCTGGGCACCGTGTACCGGGGTGACGCGTCCGAACTCCCGCATCTGCAGACGAGAATTCTGCAGGACCTCGCGCAGGCCCTGAAGGGCCCGCTTTCCGAGCCGCAACAGCGACGACTCTCTCAACCCGCAACCGGCAGCGCGGAAGCGTACCGCGCCTACCTGCAGGCGCGCTTCGAATGGAGTCAGCGCTCTGAAGACGGACTGAAACGGGCGATCGAGCGATTTCGAGAGGCGGTCGCGATCGATCCAACGTTCGCGGCGGCTTATGCGGGGCTCGCGGATGCCTATTCGGCCCTCGGTTATCTGAGCTATCTGGCGCCGGCGGACGCCTTTCCAGAGGCAAGGCGCCACGCTACAAGCGCACTCGAGCTCGATCCGTCACTAGCCGACGCGCACGCATCGTTAGGGTTCGTGAAGCTGTATTTCGACTGGGACTGGCCCGGCGCCGAGGCAGAGTTTCGGCGCGCGATCGCGCTTGATCCGAACCAGCCCGGGCCGCACCAATGGTACAGCATCTACCTGTTGGCCGCCGGACGGCCGCGTGAAGCCCTGCAGGCGATCGAAGCCGCGCAACAACGCGACCCGCTTTCACTCGCCGTGAACACCGATCTCGGTTTCCATTATTACTATACCGGCCGCTACGATGAGGCGGTTAAGCAATTAGTGCTCGTCCTCCACATGAACCCCAACTTCCCGCCCGCGCACCTCTGGCTCGGCAGAACCTACCAAGAACTCGGCAACTTCGACGACGCGCTGACCGCGTTTGCTCGGGTCGAGGAGCGCACCCGCGATTGGCCGGTTGCGATTGCAGCGCGCGGATTCGTGGCCGGTGTTTCGGGTCGCACCTCTGAGGCGCGCGAGGTGGTAGTGGAGCTGCAACAGCTAGCCGACAAGAGGTTTGTGACCTCCTACGGCGTAGCTCTCGTGTATGCCGGCCTGGGTGACAACGACACGGCCTTCGCGGCGCTCGAAAAAGCCTTCGACGAGAGGTCGAACTGGCTGGTGTGGTTGCGCCTCGATCCGCGCTGGAAAGGGCTTCGCTCAGATCCAAGATTTTCAGAACTCGTAAGCCGCATGCGCTTTCCGCCTTAGCCGACCAGGCCAACCACCGCTAATGCGATGGACCGATTCTTCCGCGGCGGGTTAATCTGCAAGGACTGTTACGGCGAAGAGAGGGAGAAGCGGCCCATGCAGCCCAATGCAGAGAACACAGCCCCAGCCCTGACAGTTGTCGGCATCGATATCTGCAAAGAGGCGCGGGCGCGAACGTCTAGTTCCGGGCGCGAACACAACATTCGCAGCATGCGGCGAAAATGACCGCTTTGGGTCAGATCGCGTCGATGCCCACGCCGACCTGAATTGCGATCAGCTTGGCAAGGACAGCTTCTGTGCAAGCTGCCCTTTCGCGGGACGCGAGATCCTCTATTTTCCGGCTACCCCAGCCTTGCCCGTGCCTTCGCCGTCCAGGCGTTGAACAGCCGGTCGGCGACGATGCCGATGAAGGCGATGGCCAGTCCGGCGACGATGCCGCGGCCGGAATCGGCCTTGGACAGCGCGATGAACACCTCCTGGCCGAGATCGCGCGTGCCGACCATGGCGCAGATGATGATCATCGCCAGCGCCATCAGGATCGTCTGGTTGACGCCGAGCATGATCTCGGGCAGCGCCAGCGGCAGCTGCACGCGCAGGAACGTCTGGCGCTTGGTGCAGCCCGATACCTTTGCCGCCTCGATCAGCGCCGGCGACACCTGCCGGAGGCCGTAATTGGTGTAGCGAATGGCCGGCACCACGGCGAAGGCGACCGTGGCGATCATCGCCGTCACGTCGCCGACGCGAAACAGCATCACCACTGGAATGATGAAGCAGAACGACGGCAGCACCTGCAGCGTGTCGATGACCGGAGTGACGACCTTCTCGACGCGGTCGCTGCGCGAAGCCATCAGCCCGATCGGGATGCCGATCAGGCAAGCGATGAAGGCCGAGATGCCGCAGAGGTAGACCGTCGCCATGGTCTTTTCCCAGAGGCCGGTCACCGCGCAAAAGATGGTCAGCGCGGCGACCAGGACGGCGAGGCGCAGGCCGCCGAGCTGGTAGCCGGCAAGGCCAAGCAGGAACACCGCGCCCAGCCACGGGAAGCCCTCGCAGAAGGCGCGCACCGGGTTCAGCACATTGAGGATCAGCGCCACGCGGAACGCTTCGATCGTGTCGAAGAAGTTGATCGTAATCCAGCTCACCGCTGTCTTCCACATCGGGGCGGTGGTGAAAGTGATCGCTTTCGGCACCGCCGCGAAGGCCGGCACAAACAGGCCGAGCAGCGTCGTGACGGCAAGGACGGCGATGGCCAGCGTCAGATTGGGGTAGCGGCGCCAGAAGCTCGGGCTCACCTCCTGATAAACATGGCCTTGCGCGTGATTGCGCGCGATCGCCTGGGTCAGCCGGTCGAGCGCGATTGCCAGCGCGACGATGGCAAGGCCGGCTTCCATTGCCTCGCCGACCTTCAGCGCGCGCAGCGCCAAAAGCACGTCGTAGCCGAGGCCGCCGGCGCCGATCATCGAAGCGATAATCACCATATTGAGCGCCAGCATGATGACCTGGTTGACGCCGACCATCAGCGCTGGACGCGCCGACGGCAAAAGCACGCGCCACAGTTTCTGGCGCGCCGTGCAGCCGGCCATCTCGCTGAAATCGTCGATCTCGGACGGCACCCGCGACAGTCCCAGCATCGTCGCGCGCACCATTGGCGGCGTCGCGAAAATGGCCGTCGCGATCATCGCCGAAACCGGACTGTTGCCGAACAAAAGAAGCATCGGGATCAGATAGGCGAAGGTCGGGATGGTCTGCATCAGATCGAGGGCAGGGGAGATCAACAGCCTCTCAGCCCATGGCTTGCGCCACGCCCAGATGCCGACGAACAGTCCGGTGACGATGCAGAACGGCACGGCGATGGAGATCAGCCCGAGCGTAAGCATTGCGCTGGTCCATTGGCCGAACAGCGCGATGTAGAGGAAACAGCCGCCGACCAACGTGCCGAGCTTCCAGCCACCCGCGGCGCGGCCGGCCAGGAATGCAGCGATGCAGACGCCGACCCAGGACAGGCGCGGCAGGACGACCATATCCGCGCCACGGCCGATCTTGAAATTCTTGGCAAGCAGATTGAGCGCGAAATCGAGCGGCACGCCGAGCGCCGCGGTGATCGACCGCGTCAGCCAGGAGAAGTTCGATTTTATCAGGTTCATCAGCGCGCTTACCCAGTCGGCGACGGGAACGATTGCGCCGGCCGGATAGTTGACTGCCCAGGGCAGCCTGTCCTGCAGCAGGAACACGGCAAGCACGGCGGCAAGGGCGCAGGCCCAGACCACCAGCCAGATCTGAACCGGCCGCAATCTCGCCTCGCTGGTGCTTGCCGTCACCGTCATGCGCCGGCCCTGGGATGTACGATGCCGGCCAGAAGATCGATCACCGCTTGCGGCGTGACTTCGCCGATCGGCTTGCCGGTGCCGTTCACGACGGCGAACGGCTTGCCGGCCGAGACGATGCTTGCCGAAAAACTTGATATCTTGGCATCCGGCGCGACCACGCCGCCATGCTCGGTGCCGTCGCAGGCGCGCATCAGGCTTCGCGCCGAGATCACCTTGGCGCGGTCGACGTCGCGGGTGAATTCGGCGACATAGTCGGTCGCCGGATTGACCACCAGCTCTTCCGGCGTGCCGATCTGGATGACCTCGCCGTCCTTCATTATGGCGATGCGGTCGGCCAGCCGGATGGCCTCGTCGAAATCATGGGTGATGAAGACGATGGTCTTTTGCAACATGGTCTGCAGCCGCATCAGCTCGTCCTGCATCTCACGGCGGATCAGCGGATCGAGCGCTGAGAACGGCTCGTCGAGAAACCAGATTTCCGGCTTGGTGGCGAGACTGCGGGCGATGCCGACACGCTGCTGCTGGCCACCGGAAAGCTCACGCGGATAGAAATGCTCGCGGCCGCGCAAGCCGACAAGCTCGAGGACCTCGCGTGCCCGCTTTTCGCGCGTCGGCCGGTCCTGTCCCTGGATGCCCAGGGGAAAGGCGATGTTCTCCAGCACGTTCAGATGCGGCAGCAGGGCAAAATTCTGAAACACCATGCCCATGCGGTGACGCCGCAGCTCGATCAGCGCGGCATCGGAGATCTTGAGGAGATCCTTGCCCTCGAATTCGACCTTACCATGCGTCGGCTCGACCAGCCGCGACATGCAGCGCACCAGCGTCGACTTGCCGGAGCCGGACAGGCCCATGATGATGAAGATCTCGCCCTGGCGGATTTCGAGGTCGACGGCGCGCACCGCGCCGACCAGCCCGGCCGCGGCGACTTCCGCCATGCTGGCCTTGCCGTCGCGCTGGCGGATGAAATTCGCCGCGTTCGCCCCGAACAGCTTCCAGACGTTGTAGCAGGCGAGCTTTATCGGGCGGGCATCGTTTGGCGTGCCTGCCGCTTGCTGCACCTGTTCAGTCGTATCGGCCATGCAATCGTCCTTCTGGAATATGGGATAGAGACCCGGCCATGAATGACCGGGTCTCGCAGTTTTCCAGGTGGAACGATCACTCGGCCCAGGCTTTCCAGTCGGCTTCGTGGGCGGCAATCCAGGCAGCGGCGACGTCTTCCGGCGTCTTGCCTTCGAGATCGATCTCGCCGCTCATCTTGTTGAGCTCGTCGGTGTCGACCGTGTAGTTTTTCGCGACCTTGTAGGCGACCGGCCATTTGTCCTTCATGCCGGCCCAGGAATATTTCCAAATCTCGCCATGCGGCTTGCCGCAGTCGTATTTCGCTTCAGGGTTCACGCCCCATTTCGGGTCGTTGTAACACTCCGGCGTATAGGCGGGAAATTCGACCCATTCGCCCTTATATTTGGCCGGCGCCCAATGCGGCGAATAGACCCACAGCATGATCGGCGCCTTGCGCTGGTAGGCCGAATCCAGCTCGGCGAACATCGCGGCATCGGTGCCGGCATGGATGACGGTGAAGGGCAGCTTCAGCGCCGCGGCACGCTCGTCGTCAAAACCCTCCCATGTCACGGGGCCACCGAGGTAGCGGCCGTTCGGCGCCGTTTCCGCCGTCGAGAAGGCTTCGGCGCATTTCGGGTCCTTCAGCGCCTCCCAGTTTGGCAGACCGGGGCATTTCTCCTTCATATATTCGGGATACCACCATTCTTCCTTGGCCTTGGGCCCGAGCTTACCGAGCCGTTCGGTCTGCCCGGTGGCATCCGAGGCCTTCATGGCTTCGCCGGCAGTCGTGTCCCAGAATTCCAGAGCGACAGCGAGATCGCCATTGGTGAGGCCGGTGGTCAGGCTGGAGAGATAGTCGGCGGTCGGGTACTCGACCGTGTATCCGAGCTTTTCAAGAATGCCGCCGAGGATCTTTGCGTTCAGATTGACGCTGGTCCAGTCGAACAGCGCGATCTTGATCGGATCATTGGATTCTGGCGCCGCAGCCTGGGCCGAAGGCGCGAGTGCACTTGCCGCGGCAAGTGTTAAGGCTCCCATTGATAGTCTCGAAATCATGCTCCGCAGTGACATGCTTGTTCTCCTGTCAAGCTCTGGTGGAAGTTATCGGTCGTTCCCTTTTTTGCGTCTTTTGATTGTGTTGGAAAAACTGGTCGTTGCGCAAGTCCATTGGCACCAAATTGCTGTCGGCGCTAAGTAGGCGCATTGCCCAATTCGATGAAGATGTCGTGCGGGACGGGGTCGCGTCATGGCTGCCGTGCTGCCGAAGCAGTGATCCGCGGATCGATCGCCGGTTTTGCGGCGCCCTCAAGCTTGCGAGCCATCAAGGTCCCATGATGTCGGCTGCCGGCAGTCGCCGAAGCCATTTTCATGGGATGAAATTATATATACCAACGTTCATGTCGCGCAACGCATAATGCGACCGGCGCATCGGACCGAAAAGTGGAAAGCAGTTTTCGGATAATCCGATACTCAAGCAATTGTGAAATTCGAACGGGCGACCGGTCGTCCGAGTATCCTCACGACATGATCAGGCCGCCATCGACATTGATGGTCTGGCCGGTGATGTAGGCGGCGTCGTTGCTGGCCAGAAAGCTGACCAGGCCGGAAACATCCTCGCCGCTGCCGGCGCGGCCCATCGGGATGTTCTTCACCCATTCGGCCATCAGCTCGCCGGGCTTGTAGTCGCCCATCAGTCTGCCCCATGCCGCGTCGTTGTAGGCCCACATGTCGGTGTCGATGATGCCGGGGCAGATCGCGTTGACGGTGATCTTCTCCTTCGCCACTTCCTTGGCGAGGCTCTGGGTGATGCCGACGACGCCGAATTTCGAGGCGGCGTAGTGCGGCGTGTAGATGAAACCCTGGCGCGCCTGGCCGGATGCGGTGTTGACCAGCCTGCCGCCGTCGCCATGCTTGCGGATGCGCGCGATCGCCTCCTGGCAGCACAGGAACACGCCCTTGGTGTTGACCGCCATCACCTTGTCCCATTCGGCCTCGGTCATCGCCTCGATCCTGGCGATGGTGATGACGCCGGCATTCTGCACGGAGATGTCGACCCGGCCGAACTGCTGCTCGGCCAGATCGTATAGGGCGGCGACCTCGTCCTTCTTCGTCACGTCCATGCGCAGCGATGCGACCTTGGCGCCTTCCGCCTTCATTCCTGCGGCGATCTCGTCGACGCGCGGGTCGATGGCGCTGACGACGACCGCAGCACCTTCCGCCGCAAAGCGCCTGGCCATCGCCGCACCGATGCCGCCGCTGGCGCCCGTGATGACCGCCGTCTTACCCTGGAATCGCTTCTGCATTTTTTCTCCCTACCAGCAGACGAAGCCGCCATCGACGATCAGGTCTATGCCGGTCACGAAACTCGAAGCGCGGCTGGCCAGGAACACGGTCGGGCCGACCATCTCTTCCGGCGCCGCCATGCGCCCCATCGGCGTGTCGCGCTCGAAGATCCGGACCTGGTCGGCGACCTCCGGCCGCTTGTTCATCGGCGTCAGCGTGTAGCCAGGGCTGACGACGTTGACGCGTAGGCCGCGATCGGCCCATTCCATGGCGAGGCTCCTAGACATATGGATAACGGCGGCTTTGGATGAATTGTAATGCGCCTGGGTCAGACCGCGATTGACGATCGAGCCCGACATCGACGCGATGTTGACGATCGAGCCCTTGCGCCTCGTCAGCATTGCGCGCGCTTCGGCCTGGCACGACAGGAACACGCCGCTGACATTGACGTCATAGAGCTTCTGCCATTTCTCCAGCGACAGCGTCTCGGCCGGCTCGGCCGCGGCGACGCCGGCATTGTTGACGGCGATGGTCAGCGCGCCCAGTTCCGTTTCAGTGCGTTCGATCGCCGTCGCGAGATCGGCCTCTGAAGTCACCGTGCCGGTCAGCACCAGTGCCTTGCGGCCGAGAGCCGAGATCCTGTGCGCGGTCTCGTCCAGCCCGCCTTTCGAGGCATGGCCGAAACAGGCGATGTCGGCGCCGGCCTCGGCGAGCCCAATGGCAATCGCTTGCCCGATGCCGCTGCCCGCACCCGTCACCAGCGCTACCTCTCCATGAAGATCGAAAAGTTTCATCGTCGGTCCCTCTGCTCCAACCGCCGCCCTCCGATATGAAGGGGCGCCAGTCTTGGCTGGCGCCCCGCGCGGTCCGGTGTTTGGGAGGATATCACCTGCTGCGCTTTGTTCCGATTCCCGGTTTCGCTCCGTTAAGCTGTCCTAGCTTGTGGCAAGTTCCATGACGGCGACGTTGCTCGCTTCGCTGCGGTCGAGAATGCCGCGCTGGCGGCCACGGCTCAGCACCAGCACGCGGTGCGACAGACCGAGCACTTCCTCGAGGTCGGAGCTCACCACCACCACCGCCATTCCGGAGCGGGCGAGGTCGGCGATGACATCGTAGATCGCGGCGCGGGCGCCGACATCGATGCCGCGTGTCGGCTCGTCCAGGATGAACACCTTGGGCGGCCGTGAAATCCATTTGGCGATAATCACCTTCTGCTGGTTGCCGCCGGAGAGCTTGCTGATGGCCTGGTTAGGCCGGCCCTTGACGCCGAGCCGGCTTATGCCGGCCTCGGCGAATTTCTGCACCGCCTTCGGAAACACCCAGCCATTCGGCGCGACATGGTCGAAATTGCCGATCGCCAGATTCTCGCCGATGGTCTGGTCGAGCGCCACGCCTTGCGCCTTGCGGTCTTCGGGCACCAGCACGACGCCGGCCTTGATCGCCGCCGCCGGGCCAGTGAGATGCACAGGTTTGCCGGCGACGCGCACCAACCCCGATGAAATCGGATCGGCGCCGGCGATCGCCCGCACCAGCTCCGTGCGGCCGGCGCCGATCAGGCCGGCGATGCCAAGGATTTCGCCGGTCCGCACCGTGAAGCTGACATTCTGAAAACTGCGTTCCGGCGAGGACAGGTTCTCGACTTCGAGCAACGTCTCGCTGCCCGGTTCCGAGAGCGGCGGGAACATCCGCTCGACGCTGCGGCCGACCATCTGTTCGACCACGGTGCGCACCGGAATGTCGGCGCGCTCGTGCCGGGCGACGATGCGCCCGTCGCGCATCACCACCACTCGGTCGGCGATCTCAGCGATCTCATCCAGCCGGTGGCTGATATAGATGAAGGACATGCCTTCCGCCTTGAGCTTGCGGATCTGCTGGAACAGCAGTTCCGTTTCTTCGCTGCCAAGTGCTGCTGTCGGTTCGTCGAAGATCAGAAGCTCGGCATTGAGCGTCAGTGCCTTGGCGATCTCGACCTGCTGCTGGGCGGCTATGCGCAGCGTGCGCACCTTGCGATCCGGCGAAACATCGAGGCCGAGGCGCTTCAGTTGGGCCGATGCCCGCGCATTCATAGCCGCGCGGTCGATGCGGCCGCCGCGCATCGGCAGTCGTCCGACATAGACGTTCTCGGCGACCGAAAGGTCTGGCAGCAGCTTCAGTTCCTGGTGGATCATGCCGACACCGGCGTCGATGGCCGCGGCGGGAGAGGCGGGGGAATAGGGTTTCCCCCGCCATGTGATGCTGCCGGCATCGGGTTTGGTCGACCCGGCGATGATGTTCGAAACGGTGGACTTGCCCGCGCCATTTTCTCCAAGCAGCGCCACGACCTCTCCCGGCCGCACCTCGAAACTCGCATCGGCCAGGACCTGCACCGGTCCGTAGCTCTTGCAGAGGCCGCTGACGAAGAGCCCCAGATGCGGGGTCTGCGTATGGCTGGGATCCAAGGACATCGTTCCGCTCGTCAACTGCCGGACTCTTGGGATCAGGGATGCTTGGCGATGAACTGATCGACATTGTCCTTGGTGGTCAGCGTCGCATCCTGCAGCTGTTCTGTGGGAACGGTTTCGCCGGCCACCAGCTTGATCGCCGCATCGACGGCAAGCCGGCCCATGCCTTGTGTCTGCTGCGTGGCGGTTACGTCGAAGACGCCGCCCTTCAGCGCCTTGAGCGCCGCCACATCGCCGTCGAAACCAGCAACCCAGACCTTGTGGCCGGGATTGGCGACCTTGACCGCCTGCGCGGCACCGAGCGCCAGCGCATCGGCCTGACCGATGACGATCGACACATCGGGATGCGACTGCAGCAGATCCTGCGTCAGCTTGAAGCCTTCGTCCTGATGCCAGCCTTCGCTCCACAGCTCGCCGACCACCTTGATGTCGGGATAGGCGCTCAGCGCTTCGCCGCAGCCCTTCGACCGGTCGACCTCGGGGGTCGTGCCTTTCTGGCCATGGATGATGATCAGCTCGCCTTTGCCGCCGGCCTGCTTGGCGATGTAGTCGCACACCGCCTTGGCCGATGCCACGCTGTTGGTGGCGATGAAGGTGTCGCCGGGCGCGCCATCGGCGTTGCGGTCGACATTGATGACCGGGATGCCGGCCGCCTTGGCCGTCTTGGTCGGCACGGTGGCGGCGGTGGCGCCGGCCGGGATGTAGATCAGCGCATCGATGTTCTGCGTGATCAGGTCCTGCACCTGGCTGACCTGGGTCGCCGAATCGCCCTTGGCGTCGACGGTGACGATTTCGATGCCTTTTTCCTTGCCGTAGGCTTCGACGGACTGCTTGATCTGGTTGAAGAAATCGGCCTGCAGGTTGGCGACGGCAAGGCCAAGCTTCTTGGCCTCCTCGCCCGACGCCATCTCGGACAGTCCGAGCAGCGGAATGACGGCCGCGGCAGCAAGCAGCAATGAACGTTTGGTCAGCATGTGTTTCCTCCGTTGATGTTCAATCTGTTCTGCCGGCGCATCACGGCGCCCTTGGCCGAACAACTCCCAGTTCGGATCAACCGATCCGTTTTCGCCCGGACACCCGGGCGAATTCTTCATTGCGTTCTGCGCCGCCACGTATCCGTGGCCACCGCCAGCGCGATCACCACGCCGATCACCACCTGCTGGATGAAGGGCGACACGCCGAGCAGGTTCAGTCCGTTGCGCAGCACGCCAATGATGAGCACGCCGATGGCGGTGCCGCCGATCGAGCCGACGCCGCCCGACAGGCTGGCGCCGCCGATCACCACCGCCGCGATCGTGTCCAGTTCGTAGCCGAAGCCGGAGCTCGGCTGGACGGAATCGAGCCGTGCCGCAAGCACGATGCCGGCAAGCCCGGCCAGCACGCCGCAGATCGCATAGACCCAGTTGGTCAGCGATTTGACCGGTATGCCGGACAGCCTGGCGACTTCGGCGCTGCCGCCGATCGCGTAGAGGCTGCGACCGGTCGCGCGGTAGTTGAGGAAGATTGCGAAGATGATGGCCAGCACGATCATCAGGCCGACGGTGACCGACAGGAAGCCGAAATGGCGGATGATCGACAGGCTGGTGAACCAGTCGGGAAAGCCGATGATCTGCGAGCCGTCGGTGATCATGTTGGCGAGACCGCGGGCCACCGACATCATGGCCAGTGTGGCGATGAAGGGCGGCAGTTTAGTGACCGTCACGAGCAGGCCTGAAACCAGCCCGCAAAGTCCAGCAACGACAAGCGCTGTGACGATGCCGGCGGGCATGCCGAGATTGAGATGGTCGGGATGGGCGACGAACCCCATCACCATGGCGGCGAGAGCCAGCACGGAGCCGACGGACAGGTCGATGCCGCCGATCAGGATGACCAGCGTCATGCCGATCGCCATGATGCCGAGCACGGTGATCTGGTCGAGGACATTGAGGATATTGCGGACGGTCAGGAACGTGTCGGTGGTCAGCGTCAGCGCAAGGCACAGCAGCACCAACCCTATCAGCGGTCCCATGGTCCCGGCGAACAGGGCCGAAAGCTTCGCGCCCGCCGCGGCCTGCGCGCCTGGGCCGGCCTTCAACTCGCTTGCACCGTTGCTCAGAGCCATTTTGTCTCCTCCATCAGCGATCCGGCGATGCTTTGTCGGCTCACTCTTGTTCACCAGGCACCTCCCTGTGAACAATTTATCTTTGATATGTAATTTTGTTCAGCTAAACTGTTCGTCGGAAAATTGTCAAGGCCCGCCACATCATTCCACGCCGGTTTGCGCCGCCAAGCGGTTTGTCTTACGGAAGGGCACGAAATGCCGCGTTTCAGCTTGGGTCTCATCCTGCGAATTCATTTCGGCTGCTTGAGCAGGGCAGGACGGCCAAGACAAAGTAAATGTTCACCATTTTGGCTTTCATCTCGCGTTGTAGACGATATCCTGTCGATGTCTTAAATCTTGAATCCTGGGCACGCAGAACGATTTCGTGGCGCCTGGTCGGATACGCCCATTTGAATGGCATTTAAGGATTCGGACGACCGCGGGAGGGCAAAAAGATGGCGATGACGGAGAATGACAAGGCCTCGCGCTTCCCGGATGCCGAGCTGAAGGCCCGTGCCGCGTGGCACTATTATGTCGAGGGTCTGACGCAAGAGAGGATTTCGGAGATCCTCGGGATCGGTCGCATCAAGGTGCATCGCATCCTGTCCGCCGCGCGTGAGGAGGGCGTCGTCCAGTTCCGCATCCGCGATAGCGTCGTCGAATGCTTGGTGCTGGAAGAGGCTCTGAAGCAGCGTTTCGGACTGAGCCAGGCGGTTGTGGTGCCGTCGGCCGCCGACCGAACCAACACGCCGCTGATGATCGGCCATGCCGCGGGCGCCTATCTGGCCGACAATGTGAATGCCGGCGATGTCATCGCACTTGGCTGGGGGAGGACGCTGAAATTCGCCATCAACGAATTGCCGCGGCGGCCGATCGCCAGGACGACGGTGGTTTCCATGCTGGGCGGTCTCACTCATGCCCAACCGCTCAACCCGACCGAGAGCGCCTGGGAATTCGCCGAAAAGATCGGCGCCGAGTGCTTTCTGCTGCCGGTACCGGTCTATGCCGACAGGCCGGAGCAGCGCGAAGCTTTCATGAGCCAGCGCAGCGTTCAGGACGTCGTCTTCCGCGCGCGCCGGGCAAACATCGCCGTGCTCAGCGTCGGATCGTTTTCCAACGACAGCCCGATCGCAAATTACGGCTTCATCAAACCCAGCGAACTTGAGGAGCTGCAGGCGGCTGGCGCAGTTGGCGATATATTATGCCATTTCATCGACGCCGAGGGCCGGCTCGTCGACCATGAGGTCAACCGCCGAGTTTGCGCCTATCCGCTGCAGGACCTGTCGGACATCCCGGCCATCATCCTGGTCTCGGGAGGGCAGGAAAAAATTGCCATCATGCGGGCGGCGCTCGCCAACACCAATGTATCGGTTTTGATCACCGACGAGGATGCGGCCAAGGGCCTGCTCAACCGCTAAACCTTGCTTAGCGCCTCAAGGCGGGCATGGATGTCGCGCGTCGCCTGATAGAGGTCGCGGTAGATCGCCTTGCGCGCGCGATAACCGGAGACCAGCCCATCGACCGGGTCGACATGCCTGGTCGGCGGCGCAGTCATGGCCTCGGCCGCCGCCTCGGGCGAGGCAAACCACCCTATCGCCGAAGCCGCCAGCATGGCGGCGCCGAGCGCTGCGGCTTCGTTTACCGGCGAGACGGAGAGGGGCCGCTCGAGCACGCTTGCCATGATCCGCATCAGCAGGGCGCAGTTGGTGCCGCCGCCGGCAGCTATCATCGCCGCCGGTTTGCCGCCGGTTTGAGTTTCCATTGCCTCGCTGGCGATCGCCTGCTCGAAGGCGATGCCTTCCAGAACCGCTCGAAAAAGGTGCTTCGGCTCATGGTCCAACGACAGGCCGACAATGGCGCCTCTCGCCGCGCCGTCCCAATAGGGGCTCATGACACCGGCCCAATAGGGCATGACAAGCAGGCCCTCGCTGCCGACGGAAACGTCGACCGCCGCCTTCTCCAGCGCTGCGGCCGATGGCGAGCCGGTCGTGCGAACGATCCAGTCGACCAGTTGCATGCCCGAGCGCAGCACGGTCTCCAGCATGAAGCCCGAACCGGTCGGCGAGACCAGCGTTCGAAATGTATCCGACGTCGTGATCTTACCGGAGTAGCAGCCGCTGACGACGCCCGAGCCGAGTGAAAGGTAGCTTTTGCCTTCGGCGTGAACGCCCATGCCAAGGCCCATCGCCTGGCCGTCGCCGGCGCCGGCGACGACAGGCGTGCCGGCCTTCAGGCCGGTCAGCCGTGCCGCACTTTCGACAAGTCCACCGCAGATTGCGCCCGGCGCGACCAGTTCCGGCAACTGGCCCGGCCGCAGCCCCGCGGCCGCAACGAGCCCAGGATGCCAAGTGCCATTCCTGACGTCGAGCAGGCCGAGCGGATCCGCACTTGCCGTGCTGGTGACCAGACGTGCGGTCAGCCGGTGGACGAAGAAGCCGTGTACGTCGACGACTGCGGCTGCGTCGTCGAGCGCTTGCGGCTGGTGTTCGGCAAGCCAGGCGATCGCATAGAGTGCGGGCGTCGGGTCCGGCGGCTTGCCGCTCCAGTCGCGGATCGTCTCGCGGCCGAGCTCAGCCGAAAGCCTGATAACTTGCGGGCGCGCGCGCTCGTCCAGCCACAGGATCGCCGGAATAAGCGGCTTGCCGGCGTGATCGATCAGGGTGAAGGTCTCGCGCTGGTGGGCGATGGAGATCGCCGCCACTCGCGAAGCGCCCACCGCCTCAGTGACCTGCTTCATTGCACCGAGCAGCGCGGTCCACCAATGTTCGGCATCCTGCTCGAAATGGCCGGGCTTGGGATTTGAAAGCGGATAGGCTTCGCGCGCCTGGAACAGTTCCTCGCCATCGCGCGTGAAAGCGATCGCCTTCACGGCCGTCGTCGAGGCGTCGATCCCGATTACGACATCGTCCATCAGGTGGAAATCCAGCGTTCAGGCGGCGTTCGTAACGAACCGTCCGTCCGACTGGTCGAGACGACGGCGGATCTGGGTTATCACCATCGAATCGTCGGGTACACAGTTTTCGTAGGTGAGGAAATCGCCTGTTTTGACCGGCTTGACCACCTTGGCCCGCTCGGCGAGGCCGAGCGGCAGGGCGCCGCGGGCACGCGCGTCCTCCCAGGTCATGGCGAAGCCGCGATAGTCGTTCTCGCCGATCATGCCGAGCGACTGGCCAAGGCCAAGGTCGCTCTTCGCAACCGCCACCGCCTCGGCGACCGGATGGTCGAGCGGCTCCATGTCGGCCCGCTTATAGACCACGGCGCGCGCCGCCGACAGCGGCACTTCCAGGCTGGTCAAATGATAGGGGCGGAAGATCGTGAAATAGGGGCCCTTGCCGACCTTGAGGTCGATCATGCGCTCCAGCACGCGCGGATGCCGGGTCTCGATGATGCAGAACACGCCGGGCGCCACGCCCTTGCCGATCGAATAGTCGACCACCCCCTTGCGATGCAGCACGCCGCCATCCTCGCGCGGGCAAAGCACGCTGGCGAGTTCCTCCAGCGTCGCGGTCGGGCCGTGCATGCCCGGCACGTCGGGCACCAGGCCGGTGGCATTGGCGATCGCTACCATCTCGATCGCCGTCTTCGAGCCGTCGACGAATTCGACAAGCATGCGCGCATTCATGTTGCGCTCGGCCGCCTCCTTCTCGTAGTCGGCCGGCATTGCGTCGATCTTCAGCGGATTGTTCTTGCCCTTGCCGGCGGCGATGATGTTGAAGCCGAGGCTCTTGGCAAAGCCGATGATCTCCAGCGTGCAGGCCGGCTCGTCGCCGGCCGCACCCGTATAAACGACGCCCGCCTTGCGCGCCTCCTCCTTGAGAAAGCGGCCGATGGTGATGTCAGCTTCGACGTTGAGCATGACGATATGCTTGCCGTTCTTCATCACTTCGAGCGCGAACAGCGTGCCGATGTTGGGATTGCCTGTCGCGTCGATGATGACGTCGATGCGGCCGGCGGAAGCCAGCGCATGCAAATCTTCGGTCACCGCGATCTTGCCGGCCTCAATGGCGCGGTCGATCGCCGCCGCATTGGGCGCCTGCACAATATCGGAGCGGTCGTGGCCGGCGAGCAGTGCTGCATCGATCGCCGCCTGCGGCCTGACCTCGGAAATGGCGCCGATCCGCATGCCCGGCATCAACGCCACCTGGACGACGATGTCGGTGCCCATCTGCCCGGCGCCGGCAAGCCCGATGGTGATCGGCCCCTGCTTTTCAGCGCGTTGCAAAAGTTCCGCTGCAAATTGCGGATGGGCCATGTCGTTTCCTCCAGCTCTTGCCGCGCCGCGGCGTCGAAGTCATTTTGAACGTTCCTATTTCCAAATGAAAAATATTTCAACCTGCAATTCGGCGGCCTTCTTTCCAAAGTTGTGTGATCGATTTGTGCGCCCTTGGCATGCTGCTTGGCTGCGCGGTCAGCTAGGGAGCAGAAGGCGGTGATCTCTAGGGATGCAGACGGCGATGACCGAGACATCGCTTCTCGCAAGCGAGCAAGTGTGGCGATAAGCTGCCTCATGGCGGCTCAGCTGCCGGTGCGTCTATCGCTAACGACGAAGCGCGCGACAGGTAGCGCCAACCGGCGTGCTCGATCGGCGCATGCCAGTATCTTAGCTGCCGACTTCGAAGAAGGGCGCGCCAAGCAGGTCGGGAACGACGTCGATGCCGAGGCCCGGCCCGTCCGGAATGCCCATGCGGCTTCCCGAGACCGGCGGCATGTTCGATGCGGTGCGCACTGTCACCCATTCGTGGAATGCAATGGCGTGCAGCCGGCGCTCCTCCGGCGTCGACAGCGACAGATGCGCCATGGCTGATGTGTCGATCTCGGCGCCGCCGGTGTCCTCGACGGTGATCATGAAGCCGAGATCGACGGCAAGGTCGCGGATCTGGCGCGTCTTGGTCACGCCGCCGAGCCGCGAGATCTTCAGCGTCAGCCCGTCGGCCGCTCCCTTGCGGTGGATGTAGAGCATGTCGTCCAGCGAGGCGACGGATTCGTCCAGCACCATCGGCTTGTCGAGCGAGCGGCGCACCGACATGCATTCATCGATCGTGGTGCAGGGCTGCTCGAACGTGTAGTCGATGGCACGCGTCGCGTCAGTGAACTGGCGCGCTTGATAGGGCGTCCAGCCGGCATTGGCGTCGCAGAAGATGACGGTGCCCTTCGGCACCGAAGCGGCGACCGCGGTGACGCGCTCGATGTCGTCATGGACGCTGCCGCCGACCTTGACCTGCAGCCGGTGAAACCCGTCTTTGACGATGCGCTTGGCAAGTGCGGCCATCGCATCGACCGTGCCATGGGTGACGACCTTGTAGAGTTCTGCCGTCTCGCTCTCGCGCCCGCCGAGCAGCGTCACCAGCGGTATGTCGGCGGCGCGTGCCGCGAGGTCCGAGCATGCCATGTCGAGCGCCGACTTGATGTAGGGATGGCCCTTGAACACCGTGTCCATCAGCCTGCCGATACTGGCCAAGCCGACGGGATCGTGGCCGAGCAGATACGGCGCGATTTCGATGACGCCGGCGCGAGTGCCGGCGGCGAATGCCGGCGAGTAAAAATTGCCGAGCGGCGCCATCTCGCCCCAGCCGGTGAGGCCGCTGTCGGAGGTGATGGCGACGATCACCGCGTCGAACGCGTCGGCGACTCGACCCTTGGACATACGATAGGGCCCGTCCACGAAGGGCTGCACGACATGGTAGGCCTTGATGGTTCTGATCTGCACGTTCTATGTCCGTTGTCTGTGATTTCGTGACGACGCCGCCAATTGGCGGCTTCGGTTGGCTCAGCTGCCGTCGGACCGGTTGCGCGTCGGGCCAGCGCGATCGACCTTGGCGCCCTTGGAGTCGCGCTGTTCGAGGCTGAGCGCATAGGCGAGCAGTTCTTCGAAGTCGAGGCCGATATGCTCGCGGGCGTGGCTTTGTGCGGCGCGCATGTCGGCGCCTTTCAGCAACCGCACATAGGTCTCGTGGATGTCTTCGTCAGGCACCGGCTCGTTGCGCGCCCGCTGATGCAGGGCGAAATACATCTGCAGCCGGCTGGTCAGTCGCTGCCAGGTCTCGAGCAGAACCGAATTGTCGGCCCATTCATGGATCAGGCCATGCAATTGCAGCGCCGTTTCGATCTGCCTTGTGGTGTCGCGGTCGCGCGTCGCCTGCTTCACCGCCTCGTGGCGCCGGTCAAGCTCGTCGAAGAACCGCTGGTCGCGAAGCGGCCAGGTCAGTTCGATGGCGAACTCATCCAGAACCTTGTTGAGCGAATAGGCGTCGTCGATGTCCTTGGCGGTCACATCAATGACGAAGGTTCCGGCGTAAGGAATGCTGGTCAGGATGCCTTCCTGGACCAGCTCACGCATCGCTTCGCGCAGCGGTGCGCGGCTCACCCGCATCTGCTCGGCAATCCTGAGTTCGTTGAGTTTCTGCCCGGGTTCCAGCTGGCCGGTCAGGATTGCACGCCGAAGCAACGCCACGATCTCGGCGCGTCTTGTCGTATCCGCAATCGGAGCAAAATCCAGCTTCCCCATTCGACAACTCCACAAGGTGCCGGAAGCAGAGAAGCAGATTGTCGACAATCTAACAAGAGGCCAGTTCTGGATTCCCGCTCAAGGCGGAATGTCGGCGACTTCGTTCTCACGCAGCCCGGCCGGTCTCGGTTCGGCTCGGCCATCCCTATTGCGCCTTCATGCCGTGCGGCCAAGGCCGATCGCGCCGATGTCGCCGGCCTTGTCGAACTGCTCAGCAAAACGGCACCCCCGGCATAGCCGGGGGCGCCGCTGGACCGGGCCTGATGGGGCGTATCAGGTGGTCGGTTTCTGTGGCAGCGGCGAGACAGGCATTCCCGGGCCGATCTTCTGCAGATTGCCAGTTATCACCTGGTCGCCTTCCGATACGCCGCTCGCGATGGCCACCAGATCGCCATTGGTCGGCCCGAGCGAAACGATGCGCTGGTCGACTGTGTTGTCCTTGCCGACGACATAGAGGTATTTGCCGAGCTGGCTCGATCCCAACGCCGTCTGCGGCACCATCAGTGCATCGGGCTGCTGCTTGATGTGCAGCCTGACGCGAACATATTGGCCCGGCAGCAGTGTGAACTTGGCATTGCCGATCGTCGCCCGTGCGGTGATGGTGCCGGTCGAACGATCGATCGTGTTGTCGATGAAGGTGAGCTGACCTCTCTGGCGCGGCTCCGTATCGCCGGGAAGCAGGACGTCGACTTCGACGGGCCCCGCCGCGCGGGCTTCCTCGATCTGCACCAGATCCGTTTCACTCGGATTGAAGGTGACATAGATCGGGTCGAGCTGCACCAGCGTGTTGAGCACAGTGCCGGCGACGCTGACCAGCGTTCCGACCGAGGCCTGGTTGCGGCCGACGCGCCCGGCGAACGGCGCCTTGATTTCGGAATAGCTCAGATTGAGCTCGGCGGTCCGCACAGCCGCCTGGTTCACGGCGAGCGAGGCCTGGGCCTCGCGCAAGCTGCTGGTGCGCTGGTCGAACGCATCCTTGGCGATGTATCCGCTCTTGGCGAGCTCGGTGCCGCGACCAAGGTTGGAACGCGCATATTCGAGCGTTGCTTCGTCGCGCTGGACCTGAGCCTTCGCCTGGTCGAGGGCGGCCTGGAAATCCTCTGGAGCGATCTTGTAGAGAAGGTCGCCCTTCTTGACATCGCTGCCGTCGGGCGCGACCTGCTCCTGCAGATAACCCGGTACGCGCGCCTGCAGCGTGATGCTGCGGATCGGCTCTGTGCGGGCGGCATAGTCGAGATAGATCGGGATCGTCTTCTTGACGACGCTCACCACCGGCACCGGCATGACAAACGCCGCGGGTTCGGGCGTTGCCGCTCCTGCCGTACCGGCGTTGAGCCCGAAATTGCCCATGTCGAGCAAGTGAACGCTGGCCACCGAGATCGCCCCGACGGCAACGGCGGCTCCCAACGCAATTTTCCATTTACGCATGATCAATTCTCCAATCCTATTCGGCCGCTTCGGCCAATCGCTCGAAAGCGGGTTCGGCAGTTGGTTCAGTCGGTTCGGCAACGGGTTCGCTCTTGCTGCCGCGCTCGCGCAGCTGCTCGATCACCGCATAGAAGACCGGCACGAACACCAGCGACAGGATCGTCGCTGCGACCATGCCGCCAAAGACGGTGGTGCCGATCGACTGGCGGCTCGCTGCACCAGCACCTGTGGAGAACATCAGCGGCAGCACGCCGAGGATGAACGCGAAGGCGGTCATCAGGATGGGCCGCAGCCGCAGGCGCGCCGCTTCCATTGCGGCGTCGACGATGCTGAGGCCTTCCTCGCGCCGGCGCCGGGCAAACTCCACGATCAGAATGGCGTTCTTCGCCGCCAGCCCGATCAGCATGACGAAGCCGATCTGGGAATAGACGTCGATCTGCATGCCGCGCATCAACAAGGCGACAAAGGCACCGAACAGGGCAAGAGGCACCGCGAGCAGAACCATGAAGGGCATGGCCCAGCTCTCGTATTGGGCGGCGAGGATCAGGAAGACGAAGACCATGGCGAGACCGAAGACAATCGAGGCGATCGATCCGGCCTTGAGCTCCTGATAGGTGATGCCAGTCCATTCGTAGCCGAAATCCTTCGGCAGTGCCGTGGCAGCGGCCCGTTCCATCGCGGCGACCGCCTGGCCCGAGGAGAAGCCGGGTGCGGCACCGCCGTTGATCAGGGCCGACGCATTGTTGTTGTAATGCGGGACGGTTTCCGGGCCGACGATAGGCACCAGCTTGCCGAGCGTGCTCAACGGCACCATGCCGCCGGAGGCATTGCGCACATAGAGCCTCGAAATGTCGGCCGCACCTGCACGCGCATCCTTGTCGGCCTGGATCGTCACCCGGAAGGTGCGGCCAAACAGGTTGAAGTCGTTCACATAGAGCGAGCCGAGGTAGATCTGCAGCGTGTTGAACACGTCAGGCAGGCTGAGGCCGAGCAGTTTCGCCTTGTTGCGGTCGAGGTCGTAGTTGAACTGCGGCGTCGAGGTCGAGAACGACGAGAACAATTGCTGCGGGTTGAGCTCGGGCTGTTTGCGCGCTTCGGCCAGCACGGCTTGCGTCGCGTCGTTGAGCGCAGCGCTGCCGCGACCGGTCAGGTCCTCCACCTGGAATTCAAAGCCGCCGGTCGTGCCGATGCCCGGGATCGAAGGCGGATCGAAGCTCAGCGCGAAGGCTTCCGGAAGTTCCATGAGCTTCGAGCGCACGTCGGCGACGAGCTTCGAGGCGCTCTGGTCAGGGCCGCGTTCGTCCCATGGCTTCAGGATGGCGAATTCCACCGCCGAGTTCGACTGGGCGGCACTGGTGAGGAAGTTCAAGCCGCTGATCGAACCGACTATTTCGACACCAGGCGTATTCTGCAGGATGTCGCGTGCCTTGCGGGCCACCGCGTCAGTGCGTTCCAGCGATGCTCCATCCGGCAACTGGATGACCACGAAGAAGTAGCCCTGGTCCTCGACCGGAAGGAAAGTCGAGGGCAGGCGCTGCCAGACGAAATAGGTGGCAACAAGCCCGGCCGCGAACAGCCCGAGCATGATCCAGCGCAGGCGGATGAGGATGCGCACACCATGGGCATAGCCATGCGACAGCCGTTCGAAGCCCGTGTTGAACCAGCGGAACAGGAAGAACTGCGTTGCCGGGCGGTGGCGCAGGAAGGCGGCGCTGAGCGCTGGGGTGAGCGTCAGCGAGACGAAGGCGGAGATGCCGAAGGAGATCGCCACCGTCAGGGCAAACTGGTTGTAGAGCCGGCCGGAAACGCCGGGTATGAAGGCGACCGGCACGAACACGGCCATCAGCACGGCGGTCGTGGCGATGATCGGGCCGGTGACCTCGGCCATCGCCGCGCGCGTGGCAGCGAGCGGTTTGAGGCCGGCCTCCAGCTGGCGCTCGACATTCTCGACGACGACGATCGCGTCATCGACGACGAGACCGATCGCTAGCACCATGCCGAGCAGGCTGAGCATGTTCAGCGAGAAGCCGAACATGTACATGACGACGAGCGTGGCCACCAGCGACACGGGAATCGCAATCGTCGGGATGATCGTGGTGCGCCAGCTCTGCAGGAAGATGAACACCACCGCGACAACCAGGACCAGCGCCTCGCCGAGCGTGACCAGCACGTCGTGCATCGATGCGGAAACGAAACGTGTCGTATCGTAATGCATGGCGTAACTGACGCCCTTCGGGAAGCGGGCCGACAGTTCCTGCATCTTGTCCTTGACGCGCTGCTGCAGATCGAGCGCGTTCGAACCCGGCATCTGGTAGACCGCAAGCACCACGGTCGGATCCTCGCCGAAGAATGCCGACGACGAATATTGCAGGGCGCCGAGTTCGATGCGCGCGACGTCGCGCAGCCGAACCAACGAACCGTTCGCGGCATCGGCGCGCACGACGATATCGCCGAATTCCTTGGGATCGCTCAGTCGGCCGACTGCGTTGACCTGCATTTCGAAAGCAGTACCCGCCGGCGCAGGCGACTGCCCGATCTTGCCGGCCGCAACCTGGACATTCTGCTCGGCGATGGCGTTTTGGACATCGACGGCTGTGATGCCGAGATTGGCGAGCTTGTCGGGATCGAGCCATACGCGCATCGAATAGCGCCGCTCGCCGAAGATCTGCACGTCGCCGACGCCCGGCAGGCGCTTAAGCGGGTCGACCACTTGCAGGTAGGCGAGGTTGCTGAGCGCGACCGGGTCGACGGAGCCGTCGGGAGAGGTGAGGTTGACGATCAGGACGAAATTCGGATTCTGCTTTTTGATCGTCACGCCGCCCTGGTTGACGATGGCCGGCAGCGAGGACGCCGCCTGCGACACGCGGTTCTGGACGTCGACGGCGGCGGTGCTCAAGGAGTAGCCGACCTCGAAGGTGATGGTGATCGTCGACGAGCCGTCATTGGAACTCGATGACGACATATAGGTCATGCCTTCAACGCCGTTGATCTGCTGCTCGAGCGGCGTCGTGACGGTGTCGGCCACGACTTGCGCACTGGCGCCCGGGTAGTTGGCGCTGACCACGACCTGAGGCGGCGTGATGTCGGGAAATTGCGAGACAGGCAGCAGGAAATAGCAGATCGCCCCGGCGAGCACCATGATGATGGCGATCGACGATGCGAAGATCGGTCGGTGGATGAAGAAGTTTACCATGACACGTACGCCTCGCCCGATGCTCTTGCCTGGCCGAAGGCCTTGGCCACTCTGCACAGCCGTCGGCTGCGGCTTTGCCCCGGGTCTTCCAGGAAACGAGGCGGCGCCTTGCGGCTGCGGCCTTGCGTATCCGCAAGGGTACGCAGCATTGTCTCGAAAGAGCGCGGGTCGACACGGTCGGCCTTCATCAGCATCCGGATCATCGGATCCTTCACAACTTCGTCGATCGTCAAATCCTTGCGCTGCGACATCGTAGCGGCTCCTGGCTTGCGATCTGCGGTGGACGCCGCAGATCGGGTGGTCTTCCTGTTCGCGGCCAAAGTCGCCTGGGGCGCAGTTTCATGCCTGGGCCGATTCGGCGGAGGCTGTTCACAGGCGCCTGCGAGATTGACACGAGGCAATGGGGGTGTTACCAGTAAGTAACAACTAGAAGTTACAGACCGGTAACACCCTAGTCAAGAGGTGTACCGAGGGATTTTTCGGAAACCCCGCAACCAAGGAGGTTTTGATGGAAGACGGCACTGCGGAACGCATCCGCCCCCGGGATCGCATCCTGGAGACGGCACGGGATATGTTCCACAAGCATGGCATCAAGGGCGTCGGTGTCGACGCGATCACTGAGGCCGCCGGTACCAACAAGATGACGCTCTACCGTCATTTCGAGTCCAAGGACGATCTGGTCATCGAGTGCCTGCGGGCGACCGCATGCAGCGCTAACGCGATGTGGCAAAAGTTCGAGGCCGAGCATCCGGGCGACAAGCTTGCGCAGCTGCACGCCTGGGTTCGGATGGCGGCCGATTGCCTGATGGTGGACGGCCGCGGCTGCGACATGGCGAACGCCGCCATCGAGTTGAGCGAGACCGACCATCCGGCCCGTCGGGTGATCAAGGAACTCAAGCAGGCCCAGCGCGACCGTTTGGTCGGCCTGTGCCGGGACGCCGGCATCGGCCAGGCAGAGCTTCTCGCCGATACATTGTCGCTGCTGCTTGAAGGCGCCCGTGTCAGCCTTCAAAGCGTCGGAGCCGAAGGCCCCAGCGCGCAATTTGTCCGCATGGCGGAAGGCCTGATCGCGTCTTTCCGGGGCGCTGCGGCCAGATAGTCTCGCAAGCGGCGAAACGATCGGAAGCGTATTCATTGCGAGCCGCGCCGCCGAATGCTCTTTTGTCTGTTCGGACGAGCCATCATCGCGCTTCTCCTTTGCCGGTCTTTCGCCGAACCATTCCCGGCGCTACCTGCTGCTTGTTGGAGAGGCAGGATAGAACCGATAGCGAATTGGTGAGAGTGACAAGTGTGACGGGATTCCGACGGATCCGCTGATCGCGGCTGCAACACCTTTGCGGGGGAATATTCCGGCGGCATCAACCCTGGTGACAGCTCCCGAACAAGCCGGTGACCCGTATTGGTCATTCGACGCCGATCATCGCGTCCGGTGATCGTCGTACCTCAGCCTTTGCCCAACATCCGGAGCCGGAACACAAAAAAGCCCGCTGCCGGGAGGAGGTGGCAGCGGGCTTGATTTCGAATACGGCACGGGAGGAGGTGTACCGCACTCAGCGTCGGCATCGCATCTGGGAGGAGTAGATGGCCGACACCTCCGAAACTAGCGGTTGCCCAATGATTCGGCAACAACGAAAGATGCATAGCAGATGTGCAGATTTGCGGTATCAACCGAATTTTAACCGTTCGGGCAGCTGACCGTAGCCGTTTGCGCGGCATCACTGGACCGGAACGTTTTCCTTGAAGATCAGGCGCGGCTCGATGAATTTTCGCGTCAGATAGGGCGCCGAGGAAGCGATCGAGCCGAGCAGGCCAATGACCGATTGCTCGGCGATCAGTCGTGCATTCTGGTCGATGACGACATCGAGCAGATCGTCGACGAGATAGCCGCGTGTCGCCCTCGTCAGGTCGTGGCAAATGAACACCGGCTTCCTTTGCGGCTTGGCTTCCAGCAGCGCTTTCGCCACGCCCGAACGCCCGGCGCCGACGCAATAGATGCCGAGCAGTTCCGGCTCGTTGTGCAGCGCCTTCATCGTCGCGGTGTAGCTGATATCAGGCTCGTCGTTGATCTCGACGGCGTTGGTCACGGTCAAATTGGGGAACTCCTCGCTGAGCACGGAGCGAAAGCCCATTTCACGTTCCTCATGCCCGCGATAGGAGCGTGAGCCGACGACCATCGCCAGATGGCCCGTGCGCCCGCCCACGAAACGTCCCATCAAAAGCGCTGCGGTGCGCCCGGCCACACGGTTGTCGATGCCGATATAGGCCGATCGCGGTGCGCCCGGAACGTCCGACACCAGCGTGACGAGGCGGATCCCGGCCTCGACGATCTCGCGCAGGATGTTGCGCGTTCTCGGATGATCGATCGCGATGACGCCGACGCCGTTTGCCTTGAGCGAGAGGTTTTCGACCGCCGCCTGCAACGCGTTCGGCGAGATGCCTGCAAGCTTGTGGATCCGGCAGGAGGCGACAAGCGGCAGGCGTGCCGCATAGTCCTCGATATGATTTGCCAGATCCATCATGAAGGCATTGGTGCCGATCGGCAGGAAGAACTCGAGATGCGCCGGCCGCGAAGGCAGCGTGACCTGATCCACGACCGGCAAATAGCCAAGCTGCTTGGCCGCCTCCATCACGCGCTGCCGGTTGGCCGCGCTGGCGCCTGGCCGGTTGTTCAGCACCCGGTCGACCGTCGCGGTCGACAGCCCGCAGCTTCTGGCGATGTCCGCAACGGTGGCTTTCATTGTCGCAGTCATAGGAGCCGATGCGATCCTGTGCCAGAGATACGGCCAACCCGGCTTCCAGCTGGCCACTCAGCCCTGCGGTTGCTTCCCCTGCACGATGGCGTCGTGGATCTCCTTGTCAGACATGCCGGTGATGATTCGTTCGACTTCCGCCACGTTGGTGTTCTTCGGATCGATATCGTCGGCAACCACCTTGCCGCGGCGCATCACGACGATGCGGTCGACCACCTGGAAGACATGGTGGATGTTATGGGCGATGAAGATGCAGGAATGCCCCGAATCGCGGGCGCTGCGCACGAAGCTCAGCACACCTTGCGTCTCGGCGACGCCGAGATTGTTGGTCGGCTCGTCGAGGATGATCAAGTCGCTGTCGAAATGCATGGCGCGCGCGATCGCTACGGCCTGCCGCTCACCGCCGGAGAGCGAGCCGATCGGCGTGGTCGGCGGGATGTTCTTCGAGATGCCGACCTGCTTGAGCAGGTCGCGGGCGACCACGTTCATTGCTTCCTGGTCCATGCGGTTGAGGAAACGCGGCGGCTTGATCGGCTCGCGCCCGAGAAACAGATTGCGCGCGATCGACAATTGCGTGACCAGTGCCGAGTCCTGGTAGATCGTCTCGATACCGTGGGCGATGGCGTCGCTGGTGCTGCGGAAGTCCACCTTCTTGCCGCGGATGAAGATGTCGCCGCTGGTCAGTGGAACCGCACCCGACAGCACCTTGATCAGCGTCGACTTGCCGGCGCCATTGTCGCCCAGCAGACCGACGATCTCCCTTTCATTGACATGGAAATTGGCGTCTACCAGCGCCTGCACACGCCCGTAGGACTTGCGGATGTTTTCCATGCGGACAAGCGGTTCGGCCATGGTTCAAGTCCCCGCCTGATGCCGGCGTTCCAGCCATGAGTGGAGCGCCATCATGCCGAGGATGATCGCGCCGATGAAGATGTTATAGGCAAGTCCTGGCACGCCGATCAGCACGATGCCGTTGCGCATCACGCGCAGGATCAGGATGCCGAGCACGGTACCGATAATGGTGCCGCGTCCGCCGGTCAGCGCCGTGCCGCCGATCACCACCATGGCGATGACTTCGAGCTCGTAGCCGGTGCCGCTGTTCGGGTTGGCCGCCGAGGTGCGCAGCGAGCTGATGACGCCGGCAAGCGAGGCCATGATCGACGACAGGATGAACAGGCCGATCTTGACGCCGCTGACATTGACGCCGCGCGCCCTTGCCGCATTAGGGTTGCCGCCGGCCGCCTGGATCCAGTTGCCGGTCCGGCTCTGCGTCAGCACGTAGCCGAGTGCGATCGCTGCTGCGATGAACCAGAACAGCGACATGTAGATGCGGAACGGCCCGATGAAGAAATCGCCGACCAGCGCCTCGGCGAGCCAGCTGCCTTCGGCGCTCCAGGTGCGTTTCGGAAATCCGCTGGTGATGAACAGAGCGGTGCCGCGCACGACCAGCAGCATGCCGAGCGTCACCAGGAAGGAGGGAATCTTGAGTTGCGTCACGAACCAGCCATTGACCAGCCCAATGAAGGCGGCAACCAGCAGGGCCACGAGGAAGCCAGCTTCCAGCGAGGTGAGGCCGCTGTTGAAGAGCGTCCACATCAAGACGGGCGAGAAGCCGAACAGCGATCCGACCGAGAGGTCGAATTCGCCCGAAGTCATCAACAGCGTCATCGCCAGAGCAATCAGGCCAAGCTCGACCGTGAAGGCCAATATGTTGCTGATGTTCTGCGGCGACAGGAAGTCGTGGTTGAACCCCCAGAACACGGCGAGCTCGACGACGAGCAGCACGAAGGGCCCGAATTCCGGCCTGGCGATCGAGCGTTGGATGATGGAACTGTTTTCCACGTTGGACCCGCGACATGGTTGGGACTGGCCAAGCCCGGCACCGCGTAAGGCGGTTCGAGGCTCGGCGGAATGATGGGGATGACCGCGGTAGGCGTGCCGCGACCATCCCGATCGCGGTTTTATTTTCCGGACAGGATGTCGTCGTAGACCTGCGCGGTGTCCTTTTCGTAGAGTGCGCCGGTGATCACGTCGAAGCCGGGCGGAATGCCGCTGGCGGCCATATTGGCGATCGAAAGCGCCACATAGCTGGTCGCCTGCGGATCCTGCCATTGTGCGGCATTGACGTAGCCGGTCAGCACCTCCTGGGTGGTGTCGAGCGAGTTGCCCCAGCCGACGACCGGGATTTCGCCCGGCTTGATGCCGGCCTGGTCGAACACCCGCTTGATCGAGCCGGTCACCAGATCGCCGAGGCCGATGATCGCCTTGACCTTGGTCCTGTTAGCGGTGAGGTAGTCGACCATACGGTTGATCGCTTCGGCCTGGTCGAGCGTGGCTTCGGTGATTTCATAGGTGATGCCGAGCGGCTCGAACACGCTCTTGATGCCTTCTTCTTCCTGAACGCCATAGGTGGCGCCCGGGATTTCAACCGGCATCCAGACAAAATCGCCCTTTTTCACCAGGCCCTTGTCGACCAGATACTGCGCCCAGTTCCTGCCGAAGGTGACGTTGTCGCCGCCAACATAGGCGTTGAAGTCCGCCTTCGGATCGGGCGTGTTGAAGTTGATGATCGGGATGTTTGCCGCCCGTGCTTCCCTAGCGAGCTCGATAAGGCTGCCCGGGTCGGGGCTGGTGGTGGTGATGCCGTCGGCCTTTGCAGCGATGGCCGCGCGAACCGCCTCCTGCTGGGACGACACGTCGCCATTGTGGAACGAGGTGTTGACGGTGTTGCCGGTGTCCGTCGCCCATTGCTTGGCGCCGGCGAGGAAGTAGGTCCAGACCGGATCGGCCGGGCCGCCATGCGAAATCCAGTAGAAGGTCTTGGCCTGTGCCGCCGCCGGAATGGCTAGCGCCACGATCAAGCCGAATACAAATAGTCGTAGCCTTGTCAGCATTTGATTTCCTCCCATTTGAAAACTTCCTCCACCTCCGACGACGATCACGGCAAACCCTGATCGTATTTTTGCCAGCGCCGACCTGGATGGATCAGAGCATCCGCTTTTTCGACACATGGCAAGCCTCCATTTGCCAGTGGTAGTTGGCGCGCGACAAGGCGCCATCAGCGGTCCCATCAGATTGCATCAGTTTAGCTGATATTTTCCAGGCAGGCGGATCCTGGATCCGAGCACCCGGGCCGAGACCTCTCTCCGTCGCAGTCGGGGCGGGAACCTAGATAAGATCGGCCCTGGCGAGGTCGCGCATCAGATGGCTGGCGCCGTAGGTCCAGTGCGGGCAGTCGGGCGACAGCCGCACGCGGTTGATCAGGGCGCCGAATTTCTCCGACGAGATGGTGACGATGTCGCCGACCTTGTGCGTAAAACCCTTGCCCTTTTCGCCGCGATCCTTCGACGGCACGAACATGGTGCCGAGATAGAGCGCCAGCCCGTCCGGGTATTGGTGATGCGGACCCATGGCGGCGGCGACCAGCTCTTCCGGCGAGCGGCTGATCTCGGCCATCGAACTGGCGCCCTCCAGCGAGAAACCGTCTTCGCCCTCCACCTTTAGACGCACGATGGCCTGCTTCACGTCATCGATGGAAAATGTCGCGTCGAACAAGCGGATGAACGGGCCGAGCGCGGCCGAGGCGTTGTTGTCCTTGGCCTTGCCGAGCAACAATGCCGAGCGCCCTTCGACGTCGCGCAGATTGACGTCGTTGCCGAGCGTCGCGCCAACGATCTTGCCGCTGCTGGCGGCTATCATGGCGATCTCCGGCTCCGGATTGTTCCAGGTGGAAACCGGATGCAGGCCGACATCGGCGCCGAAGCCGACCGACGCCATCGGCTGGCATTTGGTGAAGATTTCGGCATCAGGGCCGATGCCTACTTCCAGATATTGCGACCAGGCGCCTCGCTGGATGAGCTTTGCCTTGATCTCCATCGCCTCCGGCGAGCCGGGCTTGAGCTTCGACAGATCGTGACCGATCAGCCCGGCAATGTCGGCGCGAATGGCGTCTGCTTTTTCCGCCGAGCCGCGCGCCTGCTCCTCGATGACCCGTTCGAGCAGGCTGACGACGAAGGTGACGCCCGACGCCTTGACCGCCTGCAGGTCGACCGGAGAAAGCAGGTACGGTTTTTGCGAATCGCGCGCGGCCTGGAAACTGTTGGCGGCGATCGCATCAAGTGATCCGATCGGTTCGCCACTGGCCGCCTGGACGTACCCTGCCGGGTCTGGCATCTCGCAGACGTCGCGCACGGTTGGTGCCATGCTCAATGTGATGTCGAACACCGTGCCGTCGCGCACCGTGACCACCAGCGGATGGGACCTATCGCTTGTCCGGGCGCGGCCGATGAAGAGGCCTTCGTTGGGCAGGAGAGTGGTGTTCGTCATGGCTACGGTCCTCTGCTGTCTTGTTCTGCGACGGTCGTCGCTGCCGGACCAATGGTTCACAAAGAGCCTGGCCAGCGGCGGCGGCACTTTCAACAAATTCCGGCCAAAGGTCTATCCCGTCCTCAAGGCGAGTTTTGTCAATCTGTCCGGGCGATCTCCGCGCTGCTTGACGGTAATTGCTCCTTGACGTGTCCCAATTGCGAAGCGGAAACGAGCTTTCAAAATTATGAAATGGTGACTAGGATTTTCACAACGAACTGCACTCCAGGTGATCCTTGCCCGCACCGTTTTCCGATCCGATCTGGCAGAAGCCGCAATCGGCCGCCGCACCCCAGGCGCTTGTCGGCGGTAAACCCGTCGATGTCGTCATCATCGGCGGTGGCATCATGGGCTTGTCGACTGCGTTGCATGCAGCCCGGTTCGGCTTTGCCGTGCAGGTGCTGGAAGCCGGCAGGATCGGCCAAGGCGCATCGGGCCTGAATGGCGGCCAGGTGATCCCCGGCCTGAAATATGATCCGGAATGGCTGCTGGAGCATTTTGGCCCCGAACGCGGCGAGATCCTCGTCAATTTTGCCGCCTCGACGGCGGACGCCGTCTTCGAATTGATCCGCGACGAGAAACTGGCGGTGCCGTTCGTTCGCAACGGCTGGATCCAGGCAGCGCACACCGAGACGGCGCTGAAGGCGGCGGCGAACAGGGACCGGCAGTGGCGGAACCGCGGCGCCGATGTCCGGCTTCTGAGCCAGACCGAGATCGCCGCGTTGACCGGCGCGCAGGGCTATCTCGGCGGCTGGCTCGACCGCCGCGCCGGCGTGATCGATCCGCTTGCCTACACGTCGGAACTGGCACGAATCGCCTCGGCCGCGGGCGTGAAGATCGCCGAGCACCAGAAGGTGGTGCGCCTCGATAAGAACGCCGGCCTTTGGCGTATCTCGACGGAGGGCGGCGCCGAATTGCAGGCGAAGGCGGTCATTCTGGCGACGAACGCCTATACCGGCGATCTGCTCCCCGGTCTCGCCGAGACGATCGTTCCGCTGCACTCCTTCCAGATCGCGACAGCGCCGCTGCCGGCCGATCTGGCGGCCGGGATTCTGCCGGAGGGGCAGGCGGTATCGGATTCGCGCCGCATCCTCGTTTACTACCGCAAGAGTGCCGACGGGCGGCTGGTGCTTGGCGGGCGCGGCCGGATGGCGCTGCCGACCAGCGAAGGTGACTGGGCGCATCTCGAGCGCGCGCTGTTCCGGATCTATCCCGCGCTATCCGGCGTCGGCATCGAAAAGCGCTGGTTTGGCCGGGTGGCGATGACGCCGGATCACCTCCCGCATGTTCACGAGCCCGAGCAGGGCCTGATAGCCGTGGTCGGCTGCCAGGGCCGTGGCGTCGGCCTGATGACCGCGCTTGGCGAGCGCATTACAGGCTATCTGGCAAGCGGCGACGCCAGGCAATTGCCGTTCCCGGTCTCTCCGATCCGGCCGATACCGTTCCACGCCTTTCGGCAGGTCGGCGTCGCTGCGACGATCGCTTGGTACCGTACGCTGGATGCATTCGAGCGCTGATTTCACACCAGCGTAGGAATCAGCTTGACAGTTTCATGATTATGAAAAACCTTTAGGGCATTTCAAATTCCGATGGGCATGCGATGTCGACCATCGTTGCAAGGCAGCCACTGCCGGAGTCCCGGTCCTCGACGGGTTTCCGGTTGGCCATGCTGCTGCCGGGCGGGCTGGTCACCTTCTTCCTGATCCTGTTTGCGCTTGGTCTCGTACTTTTCCTCGCCTTTCGCGGCAATGACGGTTCGCTGCTGGGCGCCGGTTTCACCTTTGCGAATTTCATCACGGTGGCGTCCGATCCTCTGTACTGGACGGTAACGCTGCGCTCGCTGGCCATTGCCGGCCTGGTGACGCTGGCAACGGTCGTCACCGCCTATCCGGTTGCTTATTATCTTGCCTTCCACGCCGGACGGCGACGCGGCCTGCTGTTGTTTCTGGTGACACTGCCGTTCTGGACCAGCTATCTCCTGCGCGTCTTCGCCTGGAAGATCGTGCTCGCCTATAATGGCGTGCTGAACTCGGCGCTCATCGAAAGCGGCATCTGGTCCGAGCCGACACTGGCGTTTCTCAACACGCCGGCCGCCGTCGTCGTCACGCTGGCTCACGCCTATGCGCCGTTCGCCATCCTGCCCATCTATGTGGCGCTGGACACGATCCCGAAATCGCTGCTCGAAGCTGCCTCCGATCTCGGCGCCAGGCCGTTCACCAGCTTCCGCCGCGTCGTGCTGCCGAACTCGATGCCGGGGGTGCTGGCGGCGGCTCTCGTCGTCTTCGTGCCGACGGTCGGCGACTATGTCACTCCGGCGCTGGTCGGCGGCCCTGCCAGCACCATGATCGGCTCGCTGATCCAAGCCCAGTTCGGCAAAGCCAATGACTGGCCGTTCGGCGCCGCACTCGCCGTCGCCGTCATGCTGGTCATCCTTGCCGTGGTGCTGGTGGTGCGTTCCGCCGACCGCAGATTTGGCAGCCGGACATGAACACGGCGCGTATCGATGCAAAGCAGGGCGGCGGTTGGCTGGGCGCCTATGTCCTTGCCTATCTGGTGTTCCTGTACTTGCCGATACTGCTGATCCCGCTGTTTTCCTTCAACAATTCGATCCAGGCGGCGTTTCCGCTGCAAGGCTTCACGTTCGAATGGTACGCGACGCTGTTCGGCAATTCGGCGCTGTCCGGCGCGCTTGGGAACAGCCTCGTCATCGGTGCAACTGCCGCCACCGGCGCGACGCTCTGCGGCATCACAGTGTCCTATATGGACCTCTACGGCCGCTCGCCGCTTGCCGCCACGATCAGCGCCATCGCGCGGCTACCGATCCTGATCCCCGGCGTGATCGTCGGCATCTCGCTGCTGATCCTGGTCAACCTCATTGGCTTTGGGCCGTCACGCACTGCCATCGTGCTCGGCCACATATTGGTGGCGCTGCCGACGACGGTGGTGATCATGAAAAGCCGCTTCGCTGCTATCCCGAAGACGATCCGCGAGGCCGCGCTCGATCTCGGCGCTTCCGATTGGACGACATTCAGACGGGTCATGCTGCCGCTCAGCCTGCCCGCCATTGTGTCAGCGTTCATGCTGGCCTTCCTGACCTCCTTCGACGAGTTCATCGTCGCCTTCTTCCTCGCCGGCACCGAGCCGACGCTGCCGCTTTACATCTGGAGCCAGCTGCGATTCCCGAAGTCGCTGCCAACCGTCATGGCGCTGGGCACCGCCATCCTGGCCGTGTCATTCGTCATCGCGGCAATTGCCGAAATCCTGCGCCATCGCGGGCTCGCCGCCGCCCAACGGCCGGTGCCCGCCAACCTGTCCAAACCAGAAGAAACCGAAAGAGGAGAACTGCAATGGCATTCGACCTGAAATCGATAAATCGCAAGACAGTCCAAGCCGGATTGGCCGCCTTCGCGCTGGCGCTTTCATCGACCGTCGCGCTTGCGGCCGACAAGCTGCAGTATTTCACCTGGTCGGGCTACGAACTGCCCGACTTCAACAAGAGCTTCCTCGCCGCACATCCCGATGGCGTCGAGGCCTCGATGTTCGGCGACGACGATGACGCCTTCACCAAGGTCAAGGCTGGTTTCCGCCCTGATGTCGCGCATCCCTGCTACGACAAGGTCGCGCGCTGGAACAAGGAAGGCCTGCTGCAGCCGATCGACACCAAGCGCATCAAGAACTGGGATTCGATCTTTCCGGTCTTCAAGAACCTGCCCGACCTGCAGGCCGGCGACGGCAAGGTCTGGATGGTGCCGTGGGACTGGGGCAATACCTCGATCCTCTACCGCACCGATCTGGTGAAGAACCCGGAACCGAGCTGGAACCTTTTGTGGGACAAGCAATATGCCGGGCGCATGGCGACGATCGACGCCGTCCATGACACGCCGGTGGTGGCGGCGCTTCTCGCCGGCGTCAATCCGTTCGACATGACGCCGGAGCAGATGGACAAGGTCGCGGAAAAACTGCGCGAGCAGCGCCCGCTGCTCTCGAACTACACCACCGACATGACCTCGGTCGAACAGGCGCTGGCGAGCGGCCAGCTTGTCGCCGCCATGACCTGGAATGCGTCGGCCACCTCGCTCAAGAAGCAGGGCGTGCCTGTCGAGTTCATGAAGCCCAGGGAAGGCATGCTGACCTGGGCATGCGGCTTCGTCATGCTCAAGGACGCCAAGAATGTCGACCTCGCCTATGACTTCATCAACAGCCGGCTGGAGACCGATTCGGGACAATACCTGATCCAGGCCTATGGGTACGGCAGCTCCAACAGCTCGGCCTTCGCCGCGGTGCCGAAGGAGGAACTGGAAAAGCTGCAGCTGCCATCCGATCCGGAAGTGATGCTGAAGACCACCGTCTTCACCGGGCCGATGAAGCAGAATGACGAACTCGCCAAGATGTTCGAGAAGGTCAAGGCAGGCGGCTGAGCTTCTGAGGTGCCGCGCGGTTTCGACTGCGCGGCACCGCTCCAGGATACCGAAAACGAGGTCGGGAAATAGATGGACATACTGAACGAAACGGCTGAAAAGCCGAAAGACGACGCCGACGTGCGGGTCGGCCGGCGCGTGCGGGCGCTTAGGCTGGAACGCAATCTTTCGCTGGCCGAGCTTGCCGCCAAGGCCGGCGTTTCGATCGGGGCGCTCAGCCAGATCGAGCGTGGCCTGTCCTCGCTTCGCGTCAAAGTGATCTGGCCGCTCGCCGCCGCTCTCGATATCGAGCCCTCGGCGCTGATCGCCGACGGCAACGGTGCCGGCAACGACCTATATTGCGTGCGGGCCAACAGCCGTCGGCAGATCCCGGTGAAGTCGGAAGGCATCGCCAAGGCGCTGCTGTCGCCGCCGGCCGCCACGCTCACCGGCATGCTGGTGACGGTGGAAGCCGGTGGTGGCACCGTCGAAGCCTACGCCCATCCCGGCCACGAATTCGGTTTCGTCCTGTCGGGCGAAGTCGAACTCGTGGTCGATTCAACCACCTATGGGCTGAAGACCGGCGACAGCTTCGCCTTCAAGAGCACGTTATTGCATGCCTTCCGCAATCCGGGCGCCGAGCGCTGCCAGATCCTCTGGGTCAACACGACCAAGCCGTCCGAGGTTCGCGATGGCGCCTGAACCTCTCGTCCGGCTGGATGCGGTCTCGAAGATTTTCCCCGGCGGCATCGTCGGTCTCGACGCCGTCGATCTCGACATTGCCCGCGGCGAGTTCCTGACCTTGCTCGGGCCCTCCGGCTGCGGCAAAACCACCAGCCTGCGGGTGATCGCCGGTTTCGAAAGCCCATCGAGCGGACGGGTGTTGCTCGAAGGCCGTGACATCACTTCGCTGCGGCCGTTCGACCGGCCGGTCAACACCGTGTTCCAGGACTATGCGCTGTTTCCGCACATGAACGTTGCCGAAAATGTCGGCTTTGGCCTGTCGCTGCGCAAGCTTTCCGGGGCTGAACAGGCAAAGCGCGTCGGCGAAGCGCTCGACATGGTCGGCCTTGCCGAGAAGCTCGGTGCTCGCGTGTCCGAATTGTCGGGCGGCCAGCGCCAGCGCGTCGCACTTGCCCGTGCGATTGTCTGCGAACCGCGTGTGCTGTTGCTCGACGAGCCGCTGTCGGCGCTCGACGCGCATCTGCGCGAACAGATGCAGGTCGAATTGAAGCGGCTGCAGTCGCGGCTCGGCACCACTTTCGTCATGGTCACTCACGACCAGACCGAGGCGCTGTCGATCTCCGACCGCATCGTCGTCATGAACATGGGCCGCATCGAGCAGATAGCACCGCCGGCCACGCTCTACGACAGGCCCGCCACAAAATTCGTCGCCAGTTTCATCGGCACGATGAATCTGCTGCAGTCGCGCTTTGTCGGCCGCGACGGCGATCGGTTGCGTTTCTCCGCCGGCGCCCTGCCGCTGGAAGCCACATCGGAAACCGGCGAAGCGCCCGGAGAAGGCGCGGTGCGAACCATCGGTGTGCGTCCGGAGGATCTTTTAGCGACGACAGAAGCAGCGACCGGCACCGCGCCGGTGCGGGTGAGCAGCATCGTCTTTCACGGCCGCACCCTGCGCCTGCACGCCGAATTGTCGCAGGGGATACCAGTGGTGATCGATGCGCCACGCCGGGCGGAAGGTTTTCAATTCAGCGTCGGCGATGTGGCGCATATCAGCCTCCGCCGCGGCGCTAACTGCCCTATGCTGCCCAGCTGATCTGATCCCCATCCATCCAAAAAACCGGAGCACCACCCATGAGCAATCACCTGAACTTCTTCATCGATGGAAAATGGGTCGCGCCCGTGGTGCCGGCTACGCTGGACGTGATCGACCCGTCCACCGAAGAGGCCTATACGAAAATATCCGTCGGTGGGAAGGCGGATGTGGATCGCGCAGTGGCAGCGGCGAAGGCAGCCTTTCCGGCCTTCTCGCAGACCAGCAAGGCCGAGCGCCTGAAGCTGCTGAAGCGCATCCTGGAAGTCTACAACGAGCGCTACGAGGACATCGCGCAGGCTGTCAGCCAGGAGATGGGCGCGCCGATCACCTGGGCGCGCGAGGCGCAGGCCTGGGCGGGCAGGGCGCATATGGAATCCACCATCAAGGCGCTGGAGGATTACGAATTCAGCGAGAAGCGCGGCACCACCATGGTGGTCAAGGAGCCGATCGGCGTCTGCGCGCTGATCACGCCGTGGAACTGGCCGCTCAACCAGATTGTCTGCAAGGTGGCGCCGGCGATCGCCGCCGGCTGCACGGTCGTGCTAAAGCCTTCCGAGATCGCGCCGATCAGCGGCGTCATCTTTTCGGAAGTGATGGAAGCGGCCGGCATGCCGAAGGGCGTCTACAACATGGTCAACGGCACCGGTCCGGATGTAGGACAGGTCATGGCCGGCCACCCCGACGTCGATATGATTTCCTTCACCGGCTCGACCCGGGCCGGCATCATCGTCGCCAAGACGGCGGCCGAGACGGTCAAGCGCGTCGCGCAGGAGCTCGGCGGCAAGTCGGCCAACATCGTGCTGCCCGATGCCGACTTCGAGAAGGCCGTGCGCAAGGGCGTCAACGCCTGTTTCGGCAATAGCGGCCAATCCTGCGATGCGCCGACGCGCATGCTGGTGCCGGCCGGCCGCCACGACGAGGCGCTTACGATCGCCAAGAAGGCGGCCGAGGCGCACAAGGTTGGCGATCCGCGCTCGGAAGAAACCAAGCTCGGCCCGGTGGTCAGCGACATCCAGTTCGACAAGATCCAGCGGCTGATCGAGGCCGGCATCGCCGAGGGTGCGACACTGGTCACCGGAGGTCCGGGCCGGCCGGAGCACCTCAATCGCGGCTACTATGTCAGGCCGACCGTCTTCGGCCACGTCACACCAGGCATGACAATCGAGCGGGAAGAAATCTTCGGGCCGGTGCTTTCGGTCATGTCCTACGATGACGATGACGACGCGGTGAAGATCGCCAACGACACCGTCTATGGCCTCGCCGCCTATGTGCAGTCAGGGGATATCGACCACGCACGCAAGATCGCCGGCCGCCTGCGCGCCGGGCAGGTCTCGATCAACTATCCGGAGTGGGACACATTCGCGCCCTTCGGCGGCTACAAGCAGTCGGGTAATGGCCGCGAATATGCCGACTGGGCGATCCATGACTTCCTCGAGATCAAGGGCATCATCGGCTACGGCGCCTAGCGCATGACTGCGAACAGCGCCGCGTGTCCAAGAAGGACGCGCGGCGCGTAGCGTGGGCAAAGCCAAGCTATTCGGCGGCCTCACGGAGGGGACTCCCACCTTTTGCAAGCCTGATTTTCACCCAGCTACCACTCTCGTCCACGCCGGCCTTGAGGTTGGGGTGCGGCGCAGCACTGCGCTGCAGTCCTGCCACGAACGGCAGTTCTGGCGCGACCGAGCCGGCCGCAGGACTCGGCTCTGTCGTGCAGCCACGGACCGTTCTACGTCGCGCTTGGGTGGGGAGTTCACATCTCCGCCGTCGACCTAAACAGCAAAGAAGTGCACGTTTCCGGACATTGGCGGAACCTTTGAGCGGCTGAGACGATCAGAGCTTGAGCCCACGAGCTTGCGTAGTAGCTGATCGACATTCTCAAGATCGGCTGGTTACAGCGGCACTGCCGCGCCATGCGGCGGGTGAGAGGCCCACAGCCTTCTTGAATGCCCGGCTGAAGGCCGCCTCGGATTCGTAGCCGATCTCACGGCTCACCGCGACCACCTTCATGGAACTATCCGCGAGGAGCCGCGCGGCAATCTGCATGCGCCAGAGCGTCAGATACTGCATTGGGGCATGACCGACGAGATGCGTGAATCGTGCCGCAAGAGCTGACCGCGACATGCAGGCACGGCTCGCCAACTCGTTCAGCGTCCACGGATATGCGGGCTGTTCATGGAGCATGATCAAGACTTTGCCGATTGCAGGGTCGCGTAGGCCTGAAAGCCAGCCGGTCTCGTCGGCCGGCAGAGTCTCCAGATATCGGCGCATCACCTCGACGAAAACCAGCTCGCTCAGTCTCAGCCGGATGGACTCGCCGCCGACCCGCGTCTGGCGCGCCTCGGCAAGCGTGAGGTCGATGAGGTGGTTCAGCAGGTTGTCGCTCACGCTCTCGGACCGCTTGACGCGCAGGAGGGGCGGCAAGGTGGAGAGCACGGGATTGAAGGGCTGCATATCGCAGCCGAGAAAGCCACAGACGAATTCGCTGCGCGGCTCGCCGCCGCCGCCTTCCTTCGACACGAAGGGCAGCCGGCCCGCCGCCATCTCCCGGAAATAGCCCATCGTCGCTTCGACGTCGAATTCCGCCGGCTGGCCGGGCTCGCTGAGCATCGAATACCGGTCGCCATGCGGAAAAACGATCACGTCGCCCGCCTCGAACCAGGTGGATGTGACGCCGGGAATGCTCGCCCAGCCTGCACCCTTCAGAATGACGTGGTATGAGACCACATGCTGCGCGCGCGGCAGGATGGTGGAAGAGAACACTTCCGCGGGCGGCACCTTCATGCCCCATGGGAAGGACGCATCCACCAGAAAGAACAGCGCGCCCGTCAGCTTGACCGTCCGCAGCACGTCCGAAAGCGGATCGGTGCCATGCTGCCTGCACTCGGCAGACGGCTCCGCCACCAAAGCGCGGTCCGACCGCTCTGCATCGAGCGTCATGGACGATGCGGCAAGCGACAAAGACGTACGGTCATGGATCGGGACCATCGTTCAAGCATACCTTCAAATGGGGTGGCATATCCACCGGATGTGTCCAGTTCGAAGATGAATGTGGAGGAGAGACCATGACCATAATTGAGAAGATGCACGGCCCGGCAGAGATCTACGACACCCAGTTCGTGCCGGCGCTGTTTGCCCAATGGGGGCCGGTCGTCGCTGCGGAAGCCGGCGTGCAGAAGGGCGACCGCGTGCTGGACGTGGCTTGCGGCACCGGCGCTCTGACGCTCGCCGCGGCCGAGATCGCCGGCCCTTCGGGCTCGGTTGTCGGGCTTGACGCAAACCCGGAAATGCTGGCGGTTGCGCGCCGCAAGCCTGTGGAGATCGAATGGATGGAAGGAACGGCCGAGGCGCTGCCTTTGCCGGACAACGGCTTCGACGCCGTCGTCAGTCAGTTCGGTTTCATGTTTTTCGAGGACAAGCCGAAGGCGCTCGCCGAGATGATGCGGGTGCTGAAACCGGGCGGCCGGCTGGCAGTCGCGGTGTGCGATGCGGTCGAGAACTCGCCGGGATACGGCGCCTTCGCGCTGTTGCTCGACCAACTGTTTGGCAAGGAGGTGGGGAATGCCTTCCGAGCGCCCTTCAGCCTCGGCGATGCCGGGCGGCTGCATGAAATCTGCAATGAAGCGGGTGTCGCCGGCGCGGAGGTGGTCCAGCGCAATGGAAAAGTCCGCTTCAAATCGATCGATGCGCTGGTGTCGGCGGAACGCGCCTGCGTGTGGACGCTCGGCGGGGTACTGAACGACGAACAGTTCGAGCGGCTTCTCAAGGAGGCGGAGACGGGGCTTAGGTCCTTCGTGATCGACGGCGGCGCGATCGAATTCGACATGCCGTCGCTCATCATTAAGGCAAGGAAATCCTACGCCCGGCAGTACATCCATCGGACATAGGCCAGAATAGAAATTCCATACGCATCATCACTGCGATATACTGACTTCGCAGCGGCGGCAGGGTAATGGCCGCGATAATGCCGACTGGGCGATCCATGACTTCCTCGAGATCAAGGGCATCATCGGCTACGGCGCCTAGCGCATGACTGCGAACAGCGCCGCGTGTCCAAGAAGGACGCGCGGCGCGTAGCGTGGGCAAAGCCAAGCTATTCGGCGGCCTCCGG
>NZ_RZSU01000009.1:59207-104047 GCF_003997585.1 Mesorhizobium sp. M5C.F.Cr.IN.023.01.1.1
ATCCATGACTTCCTCGAGATCAAGGGCATCATCGGCTACGGCGCCTAGCGCATGACTGCGAACAGCGCCGCGTGTCCAAGAAGGACGCGCGGCGCGTAGCGTGGGCAAAGCCAAGCTATTCGGCGGCCTCGCGGAGGGGGATCAAACGCCGCTCGACCTGTTGGAGATGCAGCCGCATCGCCGCGGCCGCGCCGCCGAGGTCGCGCTCGGCGATCGCTTCCACGATCCGTTCATGGTCGGTGAAGCTGTGATGGTCTGCCGGAGGGCGGGCGCCTTCTGAACGAAGACGTCCCCACACCACGGTTCGGCGCACGGCGTTCAGGACGTCGAACAGGCCGAGCAGCACATTGTTGCGGCTCGCCTGCGCAATCTGCCGGTGGAGCAGATTGTCGATGTTCTCGTATTGCCGCCATGTGACGGCTTCCCGCGTCTGCACCAGCGATTGTCGCATCGAGGCGATATCGGAAAGCGTGGCGTGCAGCGCCGCTTCGCGCGCAATCTCGGGCTCGATGATGAGGCGCGCGCGCATCACGTCGGCCGGATTCGTGCGCCCGGCGATTTCCGAAATCCCGATCGTCTCCTCGACCGGTCCACTGCCGACGAAGGTGCCCCTGCCGACGTGACGCCAGATGCGGCCGTCCTTCTCGAGCACCGCCAGCGCCTTGCGCAGATCGCCGCGCGATACGCCGAGGCTCTCCGACAGTTCCCGCTCGGCAGGCAGCCGTGTCTCGCCGGCATGGTCCATCTGGGCAAGATAGGCCTGAAGCTGGACCAGGGCGGCGTGGCCGCCATTACCGGGATCGTCCATTAATTTAACCAATTCGCATAGATTTCCCTTTGCCGGTGTTAAAACGATTAACGGAAACCGTCAACTGCCCAGTTTTCTTGGCCAGCGCATCTGCCATCGCGCAGTTTCTCCTTGACCAATCCGCCCCACATCCTTAACCAATTAAGGTAATGGTTACAAGAACGGGAGGAATGACAATGGCCAGCATGACCGGACGTACAATCCTTGCCACCGCTTTCGCTGCGGTTCTGGCATTTGCATCGCACCTGTCGGCCGCAAATGCGGGCGACATGCGCATCGCATTCGGCGACCTTCCCGGTATAGAATCCATCCAGACGCTCGCCGCGATAGAGCGCGCCAAGGAACGCGGCGTGAATGTCGAGCTCATTGTTCTCAATGACGAGGATCTGGCTGCCCAGGCGATTGTCGGCGGCCAGGCCGATGTCGGCATCGGCGCGCCCTATACTTTGATCCAGAAGGTTGGCGTGCCGATCCGCATCTTTGCGCAGATCTCGACGCTGCGCTTCTTTCCTGTCGTCAACAGCGAATTTTACAAGGAATGGAAGGATTTGGACGGGCAGGAGGTCGCCGTTCAGGCGCGCGGCTCCGGCACAGAGGCGGTCATGCTCCTGATGGCGAAAAACCACGGCATCAAGCTCGGCAACATCAGCTATGTCCCGGGTTCCGAGGTTCGCCGCAATGCGCTGCTGCAGGGGACCATCAAGGCGTCGATCGTCGATGCCGCCAACAGGCGAGCGCTTGAGGCCGAAGCCCCCGGCAAGTTCATCGTTCTGCCGGTCGAGGATCTCGGCGCCTCGGACGAAGCGCTTTTCGCGACCGCGGACTATCTGAAGAACAACGCCGCCGACGTCGACATTCTGGTCGAGGAATTGATGAAGACGGCGCGCGAGATCACCGCGAACCCGGCGGTGGCGGTCGAGCTCCGCAACAAGTACAAACTGCTGCCGGATCTCGGCGCGGAGGCGGATAGCGAAATCACCGAATACTACAAGGAAACCGCGGAAGCCGGCAGCCTTGCGCTGAATGGCGGCGGAGCGGATGCGGCCAAAGACGACTTTGCCTTCTTCAGCCTTGCCGGCCAGATCGAAGGCGATCCCGCGAGCCTCAAGGTCGAGGACTTCTGGGATGTCGCCGCAATCGACCGCGCCGTCGCCAAGCTCGGCAAGAAATAGGCGGTCTGCCGGATGGCCGTAAGCATCAGAACCGACGGCGAGGCTACCGGCAAAGCTTCCCCATCGACTCGAAGCGCAACGGGCGCATCATGGGACCAGCCGATCCTGCTCAGGCTCGTGTCGATCGCTCTGTTCGCGGGAATTTGGGAAGTGGCCGGGCGTATTCCCGTCAGCTTCGCCTTTCCGACTTTTTCCGACACCATCGTCGCATTTTTCGGATTGCTCGCCGACGGCAGCCTGGCGACCGCCTACCTTTCGACACTGCAGCCGCTGTTGCTCGGCGTTGTCCTGTCGGCGTTCCTGGGTGTCGGCCTCGGCACGATCTGTGGCCTGTGGCGCACCGGCGAATGGCTGGTGATCCCTGTGTTCATCGTGCTTCAGGCAGCACCTGTCGCCGCCTTCATTCCAATGGTCACCTTCGTCTACGGCATAGGCATGACCGCCAAAACGCTCGCCGTCATGATCCTGGCGCTGCCGGTCATCGTGCTCAACACCTACAAGGCCGTGCGCAACGTCAACGAGTCGCTGCTCGTCATGTGCCGATCGTTCCTGGGCACACGTTGGCAGACCGTCGCCAAGATCATTCTTCCAGACGCCAGCCCGGTGATTTTTGCCGGTTTGCGCCTCGGCGTCGCTGCCGGGTTTGTCGGCGTGGTGCTCGCCGAGCTGCTGATCACCCCGACCGGCATCGGCGACCTCATCACCTTCCACCGCTCGCGCGCAGACTACGCCGAGATGTACGCAACAATTGCCTCGATCATTGCGCTTTCCACCCTGACGCTTGTCTTTCTGCAGTGGGTGGAAGTCCGTGTTTTCAGGCCGGAGAGTAGAGGTGCTTAAGATGGGCGCGACCGCATTGCGAAATGGACCGTCGCCGGTTCCCGCACCGATCGATTCAATCGTGGAGGTGAGAGGAATTTCCAAGACCTACGGCAATGTCGAGGCGTTGCGCGGCATCGACCTCGACTTTCCCAGGGGCAAGCTGACCAGCCTTCTCGGACCCAGCGGTTGCGGAAAGACGACGCTGCTGAAGATCATAGCGGGGCTGATACGGGCCGATGGCGGCACCGTCGCGATCAACGGCAAGCGCGTCAGCGCACCAGGCCCCGAACGCGCTTTCGTGTTCCAGGATTTTGCGCTGATGCCCTGGGCGACCGTGACACGCAACGTTGCCTTCGGACTTGAACTGCGCGGCACCAACAAGGCCGAACGCGAGGAGATCGCCCGCCGCTATATCGCAGAGGTGGGTCTTGCCGGCTTCGAGGATAAATATCCGCACGAGCTGTCGGGCGGCATGCGCCAGCGCGTCGGCCTGGCGCGGGCATTATCGGTCGATGCCGATGTCCTGCTGCTCGATGAACCGTTTTCGGCGGTCGACGAGCAGAACCGGCGGAAGTTCCAGGAAGACCTGATCCGGCTGCGCACCAACCAGAACAAGACCTTTATCTTCGTGACGCACTCGATCGAGGAGGCAGTCTACATCTCCGACCGCATCGTCTTGCTGTCACCGAGACCCGGCCGGGTGTCGCAGATCATTGAACCGGAAATCGATCGCTCCGGCGACCCCGAGCGCATTCATCGCGACAGGCACTATCTCGATACGGTCGACGAGATCTGGCAGGGGCTGAAGCAGTATGTGGAGTGACCGGCCGTGACCCTGTTTGGCTACCGAGTACCAATGATGGCGTCCCTGCTCGTCTGGTGCGTCGTATGGGAAATCGTCGGCCGGCTGGACCTTGTCTTTCTGCTGCCACCGTTTAGCGACGTGCTGGCTGCAGCGGTCGATCTCGTGCAGACCCCGTCCTGGCAGAGCGCGACGGTCACGACCCTTCGCGCCTTCGCCATGGGCATGGCCCTGTCGATCGTAATCGGCGTGCCATTGGGCATCCTGATGGGACGGATCAAGATCGCCGACGACCTGCTCGGCATGTGGGTCAACATCTTTTCAAGCGCACCGCTCTCGGCGATCGTTCCGGTGCTGATGATCCTGTTCGGCTTCGGCGAGAAGACGATCGTTGCGGCGGTGTTCCTGTTTGCGATCTGGATCATCGTCCTCGACACCCGCGCCGGGGTCCGCCATATCTCGCCGTCGCTGATCGAAATGGCGCGTTCCTATGGCGCCTCGCGCCCGGCGCTTTATGCCAAGATCATCCTGTGGGCGGCACTTCCGGAAATCCTCGCCGGCATCCGCCTCGGCCTCATCCGCGGCGTCAAGGGCGTCGTCATCGGCCAGTTGCTCGTCGCCATCGTCGGCTACGGCGCGCTGTTCGAGACCTTCTCGCGAAATTTCCGCATGGCCGAATTCTGGGCCTTGACCATCATCCTTTTTGCCTTCGCCCTGCTGATCGCCGAACTGATCGAAAGGGCCGAAGCCAAAGTCGAATACTACGCAGGAGCAAGACAGTGAACATGCACGGCACGACCTCAAGCTACATCATCGAACCGAACGCAATCCCCAGCATCCCGGTGGCGGGAACTGACAAGATGTTTCCGGTACACCGGGTCTATTGCGTCGGACGGAACTATGCCGCTCATGCAGTCGAGATGGGACACGACCCCAACAAGGAGCCGCCATTCTTCTTCCAGAAGAATCCCGACAACCTCGATACGACAGGAGAATTTCCGTATCCTCCGGCCTCCAACGATGTCCATCACGAGATCGAAATGGTCGTGGCGCTGAAGAGCGGCGGCACGGACATCGCGGCCGAAAAGGCTCTGGACTGCGTGTTCGGATATGGCGTAGGTCTCGACATGACGCGGCGCGACCTGCAAGGTAAGGCGAAGGACATGGGCCGTCCATGGGAGGTGGGCAAGGCCTTCGAGGCATCGGCGCCATGCACGCCATTGGTTCCGGCAAGTTCGATCGGTCATCCAACCCAGGGAGCGATTTGGCTGGACGTCAATGGCGAGCGAAAACAAACCGGCGATCTCAACCAGATGATTTGGAAAGTTCCGGAAATGATCAGCTATCTCTCGGGTCTCTTCACGCTGATGCCGGGGGACATCATTCTTTCCGGCACGCCGGCGGGCGTCGGGGCAGTTGTTCGCGGTGATGTTCTTCGCGGTCATATCGATGGCGTCGGCGACCTAGAGGTTCGCGTTGTCTGAAGCGGCGTCGATCATTGAACGGCTTGCTGCCGGAGCGGACGATGCGCCGGCGATTTCGGCACCCGACAGGATCGCGCTGACCCATGGCGGACTGCGCCGCCTGATTTCCGAAACTGCAGCGCAATTGCACGCGCTGGGCCTCGGCCGTGGCGACCGGGTGGCCATCGTGCTGCCGAACGGGCCGGAGATGGCCACTGCCTTCGTCGCGGTAGCGGCGGCGGCGTCCACGGCGCCGCTCAACCCGGCCTACCGGGCCGACGAGCTCGACTTCTACCTTACCGACATTGGCGCCAAGGCGATCCTTGTTGCCGAAGACGAAAGCGGCCCGGCGATCGCCGTTGCGGAGCGCCTGGGCATAGCTGTGCTCAGGCTCGCAGCACTGCGCGACGCGCCTGCCGGAAGCTTCAAGATCGAGGGCGAACCGATCGGCCCGCCGGCTGCGCCCGAAATGGCTGAGGACGGCGACATCGCGCTGTTGCTGCACACTTCAGGCACCACGTCACGACCCAAGCTGGTGCCGCTCAGCCATGCCAATCTTGCCGCCTCGGCCGCCCATATCGGCGCGACGCTCGGCCTGACGGCCGGCGACCGCTGCCTCAACATCATGCCGCTGTTCCACATCCATGGTCTGATCGCGGCGGTGCTGTCCTCGCTCGCCGCCGGCGGCAGCGTCTTCTGCACGCCGGGCTTCAACGCGCTGCGCTTCTTCCATTGGCTAAGCGAGGCGCGGCCGAGCTGGTACACGGCCGTGCCGACCATGCATCAGGCGATCCTGCCGCGGGCGGCGCGCAATGCCGATGCAATGGCCGCCGCGCCTCTTCGCTTCATCCGCTCGTCCTCGGCATCGCTGCCGCCGCAAGTGATGGCCGAGCTTGAGGCGACCTTCGGCTGTCCGGTGATCGAATCCTACGGCATGACCGAGGCCGCACACCAGATGGCCTCGAACCGGTTGCCGCCGGGCCTGCGCAAGCCGGGCAGCGTCGGCGCCGCCGCCGGACCGGAAGTGGCGGTGATGGCGCTGGACGGGCAATTGCTGAAGCCCGGTGAGACCGGCGAGATCGTCATTCGCGGGCCTAATGTCACCGCGGGCTACGAGAAGAATCCGGACGCCAATGCCACGGCCTTCGCGCATGGCTGGTTTCATACCGGCGACCAGGGCGTGCTCGACGGCGACGGCTATCTGCGCGTCACCGGCCGGCTCAAGGAAATCATCAACCGCGGCGGCGAGAAGATCTCGCCGCTCGAGGTCGACGACGTGCTGATGGACCATCCGGCGGTGGCGCAGGTCGTCACCTTCGCCACGCCACACGACAAGCTCGGTGAGGAGGTCGCGGCTGCGATCGTGCTGCGCGAGGGCATGGCCGCCACCGAAGGCGACATCCGCAGATTTGCAGCGATGCGGCTTGCCGACTTCAAGGTGCCGCGCATTGTCATGATCCTGGACGAAATCCCGAAGGGCGCGACGGGCAAGCTGCAGCGCATCGGTCTCGCGACCAAACTGGGTCTTGTCAAACCCGGGCTTGCCAAACCCGGGCTTGCCAAACCCAGGCTTGGATGATGATGCGGATCACCATTTTTGGCGCCGGCGCGATCGGCGGCTATCTCGCGGCCAAACTTGCCATGGCCGGCCGGGTCGATCTGTCGATCATGGCGCGCGGCGCTCATCTCGATGCGATCAAGACGGCCGGACTTCGCCTGATCGAAGACAGTCATGAATCCGTCGCCTCTGTCAGGGCCGCCGCGCAAGCGCAGGAGCTAGGCGTCCAGGACTATGTCGTACTGGCGCTCAAGGCCCATTCTCTCGCACCGGCGCTCGACCAGATCGCGCCGCTGCTGGGCGAGGGGACGGCTGTCGTTACCATGCAGAATGGCGTGCCGTGGTGGTACTTCCACAAGATCGGCGGCTCGCTCGAAGGCACGCGGTTGCAAGCGGTGGATCCCGGTGGAGTGATCTGGGATCGGCTTGGGCCGGATCGCGTCATCGGCTCGGTCGTGTATCCCGCGGCTGAGGTGGATGCGCCCGGCCTGGTCCGCCATATCGAGGGAAAACGCTTTTCGCTCGGCGAGCCCTCGGGCGAGAAGAGCGAACGTGTCACGCGGCTTGCTGCGGAGATGGTTGCGGCAGGGCTGCAGGTGCCGGTTCGCGATGACATCCGAAGTGAGATCTGGGTGAAGCTCTGGGGCAATCTCTCCTTCAACCCCATTTCCGCGCTGACGGGCAGCACGCTTGCGGCAATCGCTGCCGACGAGGCAACCCGCACGCTTGCCCGCACCATGATGCTGGAGGCGCAGGCGATCGGCGAAAGTCTCGGCGTGCGTTTCCCGATAAATGTCGACCGCCGTATCAAGGGGGCCGGCGACGTCGGCGAGCACAAGACCTCGATGCTGCAGGATCTGGAGCGAGGCCGACCAATGGAGATCGATGCGCTGGTGACGGCGGTTCAGGAACTCGGCCGGTTGACTGGCCAGCCAACGCCCACCATCGACAACGTGCTGGCGCTGGTGCGCCGCCTCGCCATCGAGCGCGGCTGCTATCTGACGTAAGCTAGCGCAGGCGGGTTCACGTCGATAAAACCCATCTGCAGGCGGTCGGCCGCTGGCAGATGAACGGCTACGACGATTCCATGGCCGCCATGTCAGCGCGAAACAACGCCGCTTCAGAGCCTCTTAACGTAGTCCGCAAGCTGGTCGGCCACGGTGCCCCAGCCATCGAAAAAGCCCATTTCCTCATGTTTATTGCGGGTGGCTTCATCCCGATGGATGGCGGTCGCGATGTAGCGTGTCGCCTCGCCTTCCGGGTGCAACGATATGACCGCCGTGATGAATGGGTCCCCTGACGGCCGATAGCCGGGCAGCAACGCGTCGGTCCACACCAGCCGCTCGTTGGGCACGATATCGAGGTAGCAGCAATGGCGGTCGTTGACCTCCTTGCCATCAGGCGACTGCATGCGGGTCCTGAACAGGCCGCCGGGCCTGAGGTCGATCTCGCAATCGGTGACGATCCATGGCTTCGGTGTGAACCATTGGCGGACATGTTCGGGCTTGGTATAGGCCGTCCAGAGCAGTTCTCGCGGTGCATCGACAACGCGTTCGAGAACAAGGTCGAGTCTCGGATCGGGCTTGAACAGCGGGGTCGAATTCATTTGTCTTTCTCCTTGAGCGTCATGACGTAGGCATCGAACTGGTCGAGGCGGCGTTCCCACAGCGCGCGCTGCTCGGCCAGCCAGCTTTCCGCGAGCTTCAGCGGCTCGGGGGCAAGCCGGTAGGTCCTGACGCGGCCGGCTTTTTCGGAATGAACAAGCCCGCAGCCCTCCAGCACCCTGAGATGCTCGACGAACGAGGGCAGAGCCATGTCGAATGGCTGCGCGAGCTCGCTGACCGAGGCCGGGCTTCTGTTCAGCCGCTCGACAACACGGCGGCGCGTTGGATCGGCAAGCGCCCGAAAGATGCCGTCGATCGGCGGGACGCTCGGACTCGCGGTCTGTGGGCTTGTTGCGACGGTCATGTCTTCCTTGCGCCACTGCGCATGGCCAAAGATGGTTCGGAATAACACTTAGGAAAATTCCTTAGTATAGGCAAGCCCAAAAGTTCTGAGGATGCCTGCGGGGTCTCTGGCAAAGTCTGAAGGGTGCTTTAGGGTGCGGCCAGATTCGACGAACGATCAGTCCGAGGGGCCAAAATTTTGACCATCACGATGTACGGCATCACCAATTGCGATACGATCAAGAAGGCGCGTGTCTGGCTGGAAAGCCACGATGTCGCCTACCGCTTTCATGACTACAGGGTCGAAGGACTGGACGCGGACCGGCTGAACGGCTGGTCCCGCAAAGTCGGCTGGGAAATCCTGCTCAACAAGGCGAGCACGACGTTTCGCGAACTGTCGGACAAGGACAAGCTGAGCCTCGACGAGAAGAAGGCCAAGGCGCTGATGTTGGCCAACCCGACAATGATCAAGCGGCCGGTCCTCGAACTTGGCGATCGCATCCTCGTCGGCTTCAAGCCTGATGTTTACCAGCAGGCGGTGGGCGGGTTGAAGTAGCGGGACGGGACGCTTTTCGCGCTCCAGTTCGAGTGCCTGCTTGCCGCGCCGGTCTCAATTCCGCCAGGCGAATTGGGTCGCGGGGAAGACCTTGGCCTGCCTGGCCGACAGCGCGTCCCATGCTTCGCGGCTGCGTGGGTCCGGCTCGATTGTCTCGGCGATGCTGGTCATGGCGTCCGCGGCCTCAGCAAAACTCTCGAACCATCCGATGCCGACCGCAGCGCTAATGGCTGCGCCGAGGGAGGAGGCTTCAGCGTTGTGACCCTTATGGATCGAGATCCCGGTCGCGTCCGCGATCATCTTTGTCCAAAGTTTGCTGTTGGCGCCGCCGCCGATCGCCACCATTTGCGCCGGCGAAAGACCATGGCTGCGCATCTCTTCGAGAGCCCGGGCGGTTTGCAGCGTCATCGCCTCTAGCCCCGCACGATAAAAATGACCGAGCGTGTGCGAGGGGTGCATGCCGATGAAGCTCGCGCGTGCGCTCGGATCCCAATGCGGGTCCATGCAACCGACCAGGGTGGTGCCGGCGAGAAGTCCGTCCGAGCCGATCGGGACGGCCGCCGCTTCCCTTTCCAGGCGGTCGAAGATCGCCGGATCGGAGCGTCCGCCGGCAAATATGTCTACGAACCAGTTGACGAAATAGACACCCGCCCGCTGCACTGCCTCGAGGAAATAGCCATCGCCTGTCGGCGAGGTCATGGTACGCCAGAAGGCGCCGACCACCGGTTCCCGCGACCAGATTCCCGCGATGATCGCGGTTCCGAGATTGAGATAGACAACGCCGTCGCGCATGGCATTGACGCCGAGCCCGGCGCATTGGCCATCGCCGCCGGCGGCAATCACCGGCGTTCCTTCGGCTAGCCCTGTTGCGGCGGCGGCGGCGGCATGAACGGCCCCGACCCGTGTGCCGGACCGCACCGCATTGGGAAGTTGCGACGGCCTGATGCTGAGATGATCGAGGAGCGGCTGCGACCATGCCTTGCGCGAGATGTCGAAGAGACCGAACGGATCGGCGCTCGTCCAGCTCGCACTCGGCGTTCCCGTCAGTTTCAGCGTCAGAAAACCGTGCACGTCGAGGATTTTGTTCGCATGGTCCAACCGTTTCGGTTCGTTCTCGCGCAGCCACTTCAGGCGGTAGACCACCGGCGTCACATCGATCGGCTTGCCGGTGATCGCGTGCAGCCGCTCACGGCCGATTTCCGCCGCGAAACGGTCGACCAGCCCGGCGGCGCGTTCGTCCAGCCAAAGGCTCGCGGGTCCGATCGGCTCGCCGGCGCCGTCGATGAGCGCAACGGTCTCGCGCTGGTTGGAGATCGCGATACCGGCGATGCGTTTTGGATCGACCGCGCCGACAAGCTGTCGCAGCGCCACTGTTGCGGCCCGCCACCAGTCGGTGACCTCCTGCTCGACATAGTCCGGCCTCGGCTTCATCAGCTCGAGCGGCGCGCGGCCTTCCGCCGCGGCTCGTCCGTCCGGGCTCCAGGCAATCGCCTTGCAGGATTGCGTGGAACTGTCGAGGCCGACGACAAGGGGTCCGTCGCTGCTGCCCATGATTGTCCTCCCGAGACGATGAGTTCCACCGAGTGCTGGTTAGTCCGAGCGCCGGTTATTCCAAGAGAATGTTCGCGGTGGCCATGTCGGTGACAAAATGTGTCGCATATCCGCCGCCGAGCCCAGCCCTGATCGCCCCCATCTTGCGGGCGCCGCCGGCGGCGCAGATACGGACGGGCACCGCTTTCAGTTCGTCGAGCGTGATGCCGACGGTGCGTCCGTCGAGCGGAGTTGCGAAAGGGGCGCCTCGAGCGTCGATGAACCGCCCGATGATGACCCCGAGCGCTCCCTGCTCGATCATACCGGCAAGTGCGTCGGCATCCGATATCCCGGCTCGGGCATAGGTGCTCTCCGGCCCTATATCGCCGATCCCGAAGATGACCTTGCCGGCGGCACGGATCATACGGAACTGGTTGACGAGCATCGGCTCCTGCATGAGTTCGTCATGCAGTTCGTCGGTGGAGACAATCGCCGGGGCAAGCAGGTTGATGCAGCGGGCTCCGAGCCGATTGGCCATCAGCGAGGTGCAGAATTCCGGCGAGAAATCGCTGGTGCCGATCGAGCTTCCCGAGAGCTGGACGACGGTGAGGTTCCGGTCATGCCGTAATCGTGGAATCGAGCGGGCGGCAGCGAGCACCGTTTTTCCCCAGGCGACGCCGATCGTGTCACCCGGATCGACCATGGATGCGAGCAACCGTCCTGCCGCTTCGCCGATGCGGCGGTCGGCATCGTTTGGATCGAGGTCGGGGATAACCGCGGCGCCGCGAAGGCCGTATTTTTCCATGAGGCGCCGCGAGGTCAAGGTGCGGGCAAAAGCGTCGTGATCGACCTGCACGGCGACAAGTCCGCTTTCGCGTGCCTCCTGCAGATAGTTTACCACGCTCGCCCTGGAGACGTTCATGACCTTGGCCACATCGCTCTGGTTGAGCTGGTCGACATAGTAGAGCCAGGCAGCCCACGCCACCGCGCTGTCGAATTCAGGCGGCAGTGCCGAGAGCCCAGATGTTCGGACCACGTCGATGTCGGCGTTGGCATTCATGTCCCTTTTTCCGCAGGTTTGCAGAACGAAGTCAAGCGTTGCGGGCAGATGCTTGACAAAAGACAGTGATAGGTGACTATTGTTCGATCGCGCAGCGCGCCTGTGTCTGGACTTGAGAGTTGCCCCACAAGAGGACGCCATGACGAATCCGGCAGCCGGATCCTGGACGGCATTGATCGACGACATTTTGGACGGGCGCTGGACCAACCCGGAGACCGGGAAAAAGGCCGTGGTGCCGTATGATCGGATCGTCATCGAAGAAAGCCTCGACGGGCGGGCTGCGGATCTCGTTTCGGAGCTCGATCTGGGTGAGCGGTTCACCGTCGTCGCGGATGCCGCGACCTATGATGCGCTTGGCGAACGCGTTGCGCGCGAACTGAAGACGCTCGGCCCTGTCGATGTCCTGATATTGGACCACCCGCATGCCGACATGGCCAATGTCGAGAGCCTGGCCGTCAAACTCGCGGATGCGGATGCCGTGGTCGCGGTCGGCTCCGGCACGATCAACGATCTCTGCAAGTTCGTCACCGGAAAGAACGAACGACGCTATTGCGTGTTCGGGACGGCCGGTTCGATGAACGGCTACACATCGACGACCGCGTCCATCACACTTGAAAGCGGCCTGAAGGTATCGCTCCCTTCCCACGCGCCATCAGGCTTTTTCGTCGACCTTGGCGTCTCCGCTGCCGCCCCGACCTATCTGTCAGCGGCGGGGTTCGGTGACTGCCTTTGCCGCTCAGTCGCCCAGATCGACTGGTGGATGTCGCACCGTCTGCTTGGCACTGCCTACCATCAGGTCCCGTTTCTCATCCAGGAAAATGATGAAGCGGCGCTCAACGAGCGTGCGGCAAAGCTTGCCGAACACGACATCGAGGCCAATGGCTATCTCTATCGCGTGCTGACGCTCTGCGGCCTCGGAATTTCCTTCACCGGCGTCTCCAATCACGGTTCCATGGGCGAGCATCAGATATCGCACTACATCGACTGCTTCGCCGGCGAGCGTCACCCCGGTACGCTCCACGGCACCCAGGTCGGCGTCGCTTCGCTCACCATGGCGCGATTGCAGCAAGCAATGCTTGCTAGCGACAAGCCGCCGGTGGTGAAGGCGACGAAGATCGATCCTGACGACATGGTCCGCCGCATGAGCCCGGCTGTCGCCGCACAATGTCTCGACGAACTGAAGAAGAAGGCCTTCGACGAGAATGCCGCCGCCGCATTCAACGAGCGGCTGCAGGAGCTCTGGCCGACACTCAGGCAGGAGCTCAAGCAATTCATGGTGCCTGTCGACGAGATGCAGCGCCTGCTGAAATCCACCGGCGGGCCGATCTCAGCCGCCGAATTGGGCACGTCGCCCGATTTCTACCGCGAAGCCGTCGTTCATTGCCGGGAGATGCGCAATCGCTTCTCGTTCCTCGACATTGCTGCGGATGCAGGAATGCTGGAGGATTTTGCCCGCGGGGAAGCCTGACGGGATGCGCGACCTCGCCGAATTCGGACCCGAAACTGCGTCGCGCATTCGCGGCGTCTTCTGCGATATCGACGACACCTTGACGACCGAGGGTCGTCTTCCGGCCGACGCCTACCGTGCGCTCGAACGTCTGCACGAGGCGGGCCTTGTCGTTGCTCCCATTACCGGGAGACCGGCAGGTTGGTGCGACATGATTGCCCGGTTCTGGCCGGTGACCGGCGTGGTCGGTGAAAATGGCGCTTTTTACTTCGCTTATGATCAGGCAACGCGAAAGATGATCCGGGTTTTCGCCGCGAGCGCTGAGGAACGCCGGGAAAACAGGCGCAGGCTCACGGACCTGGAAAAGCGTATTGTCCAGGAAGTGCCGGGTTCGGCCGTATCCGCCGACCAGCAATATCGCGAAGCCGATCTGGCCATCGACTTTTGCGAAGATGTTCCGGCGCTGCCGATGTCCGATGCCAGGCGCATCAAGCAGATTTTCGAGGAAGCCGGCGCTGTCGCCAAGATCTCGTCGATCCATGTGAATGGCTGGTTTGGCGGATACGACAAGCTGTCGATGACGCGCCGCTTTGCGAGCGAGAGGCTGGGAACCGATCTCGATGCCGAAAGGCAGGCCTACGCGTTCGTCGGAGACAGTCCGAACGACGCTCCGATGTTCGGTTTTTTTCCGAGCTCGTTCGGGGTCGCGAATGTCATGGACTTCCAGGGACAAATCGACGCCGAACCCGCTTTCGTCGCCAGGTCGCGGGGTGGACGCGGCTTCGTCGAGGTTGCCGATATGATCCTGGCAAACCGGAGGTCGGGGGTGGTCTGATCGGCCGGCGCGAAATGTGCCGCCCGCAAACGACGCAAAGGATGCTGCAGGCGATGGAAGCGAACCAGGAACGGCTTAGGGAGGATTCGATGCCAGTCTGCTTTCAGAGGAAAGCGAGCGCGATGCTCCAGGCAACATCGCACAGCACCTTTGGTTGGTACCGCAATCCCGGCCGGTGGATGTCAGAGCGAACCCCCCGTCTCCTGGTCGGTGATGAGCCCGGTGAAGAATCCCTTTTCCAGGAGCTTGGCCATGATGCCGACCTTATTCTTTCCGCCGGAAACGAGAATGCGTTTGGGAATGTTCATTGTGTCGAGAGGGTAAACTCCGACAATGCGTTCATTGACGGGATGGTCGATGAGTTCGGCGTTCCGGTCGAAGAAATAGCCGAGAAAGTTCCCGATCGGTTTCATTCTGAGGATATCGTCGAATTCCTCGTCGGTCATGTAACCGACGCTCCGAAGCGTCGAGCTGGTTGTGCCGCCGACGCTCATCAGCGCAAGGTCGGCGTTCAGTGCCTTCTGGATAACCTCGCGCGCGCTCGGTTGCTGCAGGATCGTCTCGCGGCTTTCGCGGCTGTCGCAGATGATGGGTCCGGGGAGATAATAGGATTCGGCCTGGGTGCGCTGGGCAAAGACGGCGGCGGCGTCGTATTTGTCGATCGACGACCGGCGCGACAGAGAGCCGAGAAGCGGCACGACGGTAACGTTCCTGAGGGCCACCGGTTCGATGTTGGAGGCGAGCCATCTCATGGTTCGGCCCCACGCCATGGCGACCGTCATGTCGTCCCTGAGCAGCGTCTCGACGGTCTGCGCGGCATAGATGCCGATCACTTCGGAGAGCCCGAGCTCCGACCCGGTATCGTTCGGTGTGACGCTGCATATGTCGAGCCGGTACTTCCGCCTGAGCTGCTCTTCCATTTCGAGCGCCTGGGACGTCCCGGCGTTGATGCGGATCGAGACGATGCCGCGCTCCTTCGCCTCGGCCAGCAACCTGTGGATCTTGGTGCGGTTGATCTGCAGCCGCTCGGCGATGGCCTGCTGCGTTTCGCCCAACACGAAATACTGATGGGCTACCCGTGCCAGGAGGCCGATCGACGTCATGAGGGTCCTCCGATGCTGGTGGCTCACCCATCCGGATGCCGCTGTAGCCGGCCAACAAGTGCTTGCCACAGACAGGACGACAATATAGCATTTGAACAAATGCACAAGATATGAACATTTGTGCATCGCAAAACGAAGCGGTTCGGGAGGAACGCGTGCGGGTTGCCCAAGCCAGACGTTTCGTCGTTTCGGATCACCCGCTGCCCTGGCTGCTGCCGCTGGTGGCGATCCTGCTTGTCTTCACGGTCTATCCCCTGATCTACAACATCTGGCTGAGCTTCCATGAGTTCGTCCCGCGCCGACGGGCGCTCGAATTCGTCGGAACGGAAAACTGGGTGCAGCTCTGGAACGACACGCGGTTCTGGCAGTCGCTCGTCATCACCTTCACCTATTTCGCCATCGCGCTGGTCTTTGAACTGGTGCTCGGCATGGCGATCGCGCTGCTCCTCGACAGCGACGGCTTCGGTTTCGGATTCTTGCGCGGCGTCCTGACAATGACGCTTGTCATCCCGCCGGCCATCGTCGGCATGATGTATCTGCTGATGGAGGACCCGCAGTTCGGGGTGATCAGCTATCTCCTGCAGTCGATCGGCCTGCTCAATCCGAACAACCCTATCCTCGCCACGGCGTCGACCGCGCTAGCCGGCGTTCTCGTCGCGGAAATCTGGCAGTGGACGCCGTTCATGGTCCTCATCTTCCTTGCCGGTCTCAGGGCGCTGCCGCCGGAGCCTTACGAGGCCGCGATGATCGACGGCGCGTCGTCGTTCCAGATTTTCCGGCGCATCACCCTGCCGATGATGTCGAAGGTGATCGCGATCGCCGTGCTGGTCCGCGGCATCGATCTCTTCCGCGTCTTCGATTATGTCTTCGTCATGACGTCCGGCGGGCCGGGAGCGTCGACCTACTCGCTGTCCCTCTATGCATGGCAGCAGACGTTCAGCTTCGTAAAATGGGGCTATGGAGCCACGCTCAGTCTCGTCACCCTGGTGATCATCCTCGTCATTGCCAATCTGTTCATCCGTATCGCGAAGGTGAGATGGTAAAATGAACGGCTCCTTCTCAACGCGCATGCTTCGCACCATCGCCGCCTGGGTTGTGGTCGCAGTCTTCTTCTTTCCGATCTACTACTGGACGTCGGTGGCGTTCAAACACGGCAATGACATCTTCAACCGGCCGCCGAAACTGTTCGCCTTCACGCCGACCTTCGACAATTTCCAGAAGGTGTTCGGGATTTCGCTGGGCAGCGGCGGCATCACCGTGACGCCGGGCGGCGGCAACTTCTACATGGCGCCCCGCGTCTGGGATTCGATCGTGATCGCGACGCTGTCGACCGTGCTCGCCGTGGCCATCGCCACGCTTGCCGCCTATGCCCTGTCGCGAATGAACTTCCGCGGCCGGCACAGTTTTGTCGGATGGGTGTTGTCGACACGCATGATGCCGCCCGTCGCGGTCGCGGTTCCGATGTTCTTCATCTACAAGAATTTCGGTCTCATCGACACCTATATCGGCATGGTGCTGATCCACGCGCTGATGAACCTGCCGCTCGCCGTCCTCCTGATGAAGAGCTTCTTCGACGACATTCCGTCGGAGATCGACGAGAGCGCCATTGTCGATGGCGCCAGCCGCTTCATGATCTTCCGGCGGATCGTGCTGCCGATGGCCAAGGGCGGCATCGCCGCCACGGCGGTCCTCTGCTTCATCTTCAGCTGGACCGAATTCCTGTTTGCGCTGACCCTGACCACCACATCTGTCAAGACCGTGCCTGTCGTCTCGTCGACCTTCGTCACCTCGATCGGCACCGCCTGGGGCAACATGGCCGCGCTTGGCGCCGCATCCATCATTCCCGCTTTCATCTTCATTCTGTTGGTTCAAAAGCACCTCGTGCGCGGTCTCACGATGGGATCGTTGAAACAATAGATGGGAGGCTCGAATTCGCAGCCTTGTGAAAATCGCGAATTAAACCGGAGGAGTAGACAATGAAAGACAGCATCAGAAAGGCGCATCTTGCCTCTGTCACCGATCGCTTCGTTCGCGGACAGATGGACCGGCGCTCGTTTCTTCGCGCAGCAAGCATTCTCGGCCTCGGCGCCAGCGCGCTCGGCATGGGCCTGGGACGACGTCCGTTCTACGGCATCAGCCAGGCATCGGCTCAGGAACAGGAACTAAAGCCCAGCGCCAAAATCACCAAGTGGCTCTCGGATGTCGGCAAGCCCTTTGCCGGAACGACCCTTCGTCTCGCCACCGAATCGACGCCGCCGTCGAATGCCATCGCAACGCAACTCAAGCAGTATTTCGAGGAGGCTACCGGCATCAAGGTCGAGATCGAAGTGCTGCCGCTCGAGCAGGTGCTGCAGAAGCTGACGCTCGACGTGGCGTCGAGCCTCGGCACTTACGACCTCTACTATATCGACCAGAGCTGGGCGGCGAGCTTCAGCCAGGACGTCTTCGATCCGCGCGAGCAGCTCAAGAACGCTGATCTGGCAATGCCGAACTACAACATCGACGACTTCCTGAAGCCGCTCGTCGACGGTATCGCCATGTACGAGGACCGCATGGTCGGCGTGCCCTATGACATCCCGATCTTCATCATGCAGTACCGCAAGGACGTCTGGGACGAGCTCAAGCTGCCGCCTCCGGCCACGCTGGACGATTTGCTGAAGGCGTCTGCGGCGATCACCGACGCCAAGGGCCCGAACATGTACGGCACCAGCGGCCAGATGAAATCCGGCCATTACAGCCTCGAATGCGATTGGACGGCGTGGCTTTGGGGCCATGGCGGTTCGATTTTCGGCCCCGACGGCAAATTCACCGGCAATGACGAAGCTGGCTTGGCCGCCATGGCCTACTGGGACAAGCTCAAGGCGACGATGCCGCCCGGCGTCGACGGCTGGACATGGGATGGCGAGGGCCAGTCGGTCGGCCAGGGCGTCGCGGCCTCGATGCTGTCTTGGGGCGAATTCTTCCCGTTCTTCGACGATCCCAAAGCCTCCAAAGTCTCCGGTCTGATGGAAGCGATGGTTCCGCCGAAACCTGCCGCTACGCTGCGCACGGTCGAGCAGACCGGATTCGGCGAAATTCCGGGCGTTGGTCACCAGGGCGGTTCTTCGCTCGCGGTGTCGAAATACTCGAAGAGCCCGGACGCTGCCTGGATTTTCATGCAGTGGGCGACCTCAGCCGATACCCAAGCGCTGATAACCGTTCTGGGCGGCGGTACGGGGCCAACGCGCACCAGCGTCTATGACGATCCGCGCGTGCTGGCCAATGCCCGTGTCGGCGCCGGCACGACCCGCCATTTGCCGGTCGTGCGCGACACCATTGCCAACTACATGGGATCCGAGCCCGACCTGCCGGCGTGGGCAGAACTCTCGAGCGATATGATCCCGGTTGCACTGGGCAAATACTTCGCCGGCCAGTCGGGCTCGGCCAAGGAGTCGCTCGACGCCCTGAAAACCCAGGTCGACGATCTCGTCGCCAAGGGCTGAGTGTTCCGGGGTGGCGGCCTTGGGCCGCCACCCCGGGTATCGACAATTCCCATGAGGAAAAACAATGGCTGGAAAACAGCTCGTAGCAGTGACAGGAGCCAGTTCTGGTATCGGCGAAGCGGTCGCCAAGGTGTTTTCGCGCGCCGGCCATCCTGTTCTCATGATGGCCCGCCGTCTGGAGCGCATGGAGGCGCTGAACCTGCCCGACAGCATGGCCCGGCAGGTCGACGTCCGCGACCGCGCCGCAATCGCAGCCGCGGTGAAGGAGGCGGAAGCCGAATACGGGCCGGTCGACATGCTCTTCGCCAATGCCGGCATCGCCCGTCTTGCCGACATAGGCCGCCAGCCGCCCGAGGAATGGGACGAGATGATCGATATCAACACGAAAGGCGTGCTGAATTCGGTCCACGCGGTGATGTCGGGCATGATGGAGCGCCGTCATGGAACGCTGTTCATGATGAGTTCGATCGCTGGCCGGAAGGTCTATCCGGATCATACGGTTTACTGCGGGACGAAATTCTTCGTTCACGCCGTGTCGGAATCGCTGCGCGACTATCTTTCCGACTATGACGTCCGCGTGGTCGTGCTTTCGCCTGGGGTGATCGAAACCGAAGTTCTGAGCGGCGTCCTCGATCCGCAGACGCTCGCCAACTACAAGGCCAACAAGCTCAAGATCGGAGGCGGGATCGGACCGGAGCACGTCGCTGACCTCATGCTGCACACCTACCAGATGCCGCAGAACGCTCTCGTGCAGGAAATCGTCATCACGCCGACCAGGCAGAAATACTGACGACCCGAATCCGGGGTTCTGGAGAGAGAGAATGGCTACCGTAGAATATAAGAACATCGCCAAGAGTTTCGGGCAAGTCGAGGTGATGAAGGACATCTCCTTCGGCATTGCCGACCGCGAATTCGTCGTGCTTCTTGGGCCGTCGGGCTGCGGAAAGACCACGCTCCTGCGCATGACAGCAGGGCTCGAGAGAGTGACCAACGGCGATCTGTTGATCGGCGACAGGCGGGTCAATGACGTTCACCCGCGCGATCGCGATATCGCGATGGTGTTCCAGAACTACGCGCTCTATCCGACAATGAAGGTGTTCGACAATATCGGCTTCAGTCTCGAAGTGGCGAAAGTGCCAAAGGCGGAGATCAGGAAGAAGGTCGAATGGGCGGCGGAAATCCTGAATCTCACGCCCTATCTCGGGCGCTACCCCAAGGAACTGTCTGGTGGCCAGCGCCAGCGCGTCGCCATGGGCCGCGCCATGGTGCGGAATGCCGCCGTTTTCCTCTTCGACGAGCCGCTCTCCAACCTCGACGCGAAGCTGCGCACGCATATGCGCGTGGAAATCCGCCAACTCCACAATCGTCTCGGCACGACCACGATCTACGTCACCCATGACCAGATCGAGGCGATGACGATGGCTGACAAGATCGTGCTGATGCACGCCGGCAGGATCATGCAGATCGGCACGCCCGACGAGGTCTATGAGCGCCCGAACTCGAAATATGTCGCTGATTTCATCGGCTCGCCGTCGATGAATTTCATCGCTGGCGCTGTCGAGACCGCAGGCGGCAGTCCTCGCTTCGTCGCCGAAGGCGTGTCGATCGGCCTCTCGCCGCAGATCATGGCGAAGCCAGGCCAAAAGGTCATCATGGGCGTCCGGCCGCACGATCTCGGCATTTCGGATGCGGGTGAGATCAAGGGCGAGGTCGTGCTGTCCGAAACGACCGGCGCGGATGTCCAGATTCATCTGCGCGTGGCGGGATACGACGCCGTCGCCGTGGTGCCGCGTGACGAGCGCCGCAACGCCGGCGCCGCGATCAACCTTTCGGTACTGCCGGGTAAGGTGCACCTCTTCGATGCGGCCACGGAACTGCGTGTCGCCTGAGATTAGCGACGAAGCCGTGGATATGACCCGGCAGCGCGCGCTGCCTCAGCCCTTTAGGCTGAGATAATCGGCCAAAGCCACTGCGTTATTGTGCGTGTCGTCCTGGGCGCCGTAGAGCAGCGTCACACGGCCGTTGTCGAGGAGGGCACGCAACTGGCCGACCGCGTCGCTGTTCCTGTCGAGCTCACCGCGATATCGCTGCTGGAATTCCATCCAGCGGGTCGGCTCGTGACCGAACCATTTGCGCAATTCATCGCTTGGCGCGACGGTCTTCAGCCATAGCGTCAGCGCGGCGTCCTCTTTGCGGACGCCGCGCGGCCATACGCGGTCTATGAGCACCCGCTGGCCATCGCCAGGCGAGGGCGGCTCGTAGATGCGCTTGACCTTGATATCGAGTTTCATTGCCAACTCCGGGGTTGACCGCCATGACGGTTTGTTGGCGGCTCCTTACGCCCACTCGCCCTTACGCATAACCGGCACGCGGCTGCCGTCCTTGCCGACGCCGTCGATGTCGATCTTGTCCGAACCGATCATCCAGTCGATATGGATGAAGCTCTTGTTGCCGCCACGCGTCCCGATCTCCTCCTGGCTTAGCGAGGCGCCGTCGACAAAGCACTTCGAATAGCACTGGCCGAGCGCGATGTGGCAGGCGGCATTCTCGTCGAACAGCGTGTTGAAGAACAGCAGGCCGCTCTTCGAGATCGGTGAGGAATGCGGCACCAGCGCGACCTCGCCGAGACGGCGTGAGCCTTCATCGGTGTCGAGCACTCTTTTCAGCACGTCCTCACCGCGACTGGCCTTGGCATCGACGATGCGGCCGTCCTCGAAACGCACAGCGATGCCGTCGATCAGCGTGCCTTGATAAGACAGCGGCTTGGTGCTCGAAACATGGCCTTCGACGCACCTTGCATGCGGCGTGGTGAAAACCTCCTCGGTCGGAATGTTCGGATTGCAGGTGATGCCGTTCCTGGCGGTCGAAGCGCCGCCCATCCATTCATGTCCGTCGGCCAGACCGACAGTCAGATCGGTGCCGGGTCCGGTGAAACGCAGCGCGTGGAAATTATGGCCGTTCAGCCATTCGGTGCGGCTGCGAAGAGCCGCATTATGCGCTGTCCAGTTGCCGATCGGGTCTTCCACATCAACCCGTGAGGCGGCAAAGATCGCGTTGGCGAGTTTTGCCACGGCGACGTCGTCGGTATCGCCCGGAAACACCTGCTTGGCCCAGGCCAGGTCGGGATAGGCGACGATGTTCCAGTTGATGTCGAAGCCGGTGATCTTTTCCAGCGCCGGCTGGTAGGCGACCGAATTCGCCTTGTTGGCGCGCGCCACTTTCGCCGGATCCTGCGCCGACAGCAGCGACGGATCCTCGCCGCGCACGGCAAGCCGCGCCGCATTGTTGGCGAAGGCCTTTGCCATGCCCTCATAGAGCCAGCCGGCGGCGTGGTCGAAACCGGCATCGGCGCCATAGCGGAAGCGTGCGAGCGTGATTTCATCGTCGTTGAAGATCGGCGTCACCAGGCCGGCACCTACCTTGTAGGCGTGCTCGATGATCCGTCGTGTCAGAGGCAGCGCTGCGATCGACGATGTCAGCACCAGGTCCTGCCCCGGCTGCAGCTGCAGCCCGACCTTGATGGCGACTTCGGCCAGCCTGTCGAGCTTCACCGGGTCGATCGTTGCGGAAACGCCGCGCGAATGTGTGGTCATGATCCTGCCTGCCGTGATGTGAGGGTCTCATCCTTACATAGACCGGTGCCGTCGGTCTTTCCACCGCGATCGGCTGGCCTGCTTTAGGCCGCGCTGTCGAGCCCGCCAAACTGCGCCATCGTTGCCTCGATCTCCTCGCGGATCCAGGCCTTGAAATCGCGCACCTTGCGGCTCTCGCTCTTGCTGGCCGATGTCACCAGCCAGTAGCCCAGCCCGCTCTCAGCGCGCACGCCGAACGGCGCGACCAGCCGGCCGTCGGCGAGAGCGTCAGCCGTCAGCAATTGCCAGGCGAGCATCACGCCATGGCCGGCGATCGCCGATTCCAGGCAAAGCATCGGGTCGGTGAAACGCGCGCCCTTGAGAAAGGTGACGGGCTTCACCCCGGCCGCCTCGAACCAGCTGTCCCAACTGATCATCGACCGCTCGTCAATGATGGCGCATGTCTGCGCCAGGTCTTCGATCGACTTCAGTCTGGCAGCGATCGACGGGGCGCAGACGGGAAACACCTCCTGCGCCAGTAGCAGTTCCGCGCGCACGCCCGGCCATTTGCCGTCACCCATCCGGATGCCGACGTCGATGTCGGAATGGTCGAGATCGGCGATCCGACCCGAAGCGTCGATGCGCAGCAGCACGTTTGGATGGCGGGCGAAATGCCTGGACAGCCTCGGCAGCAGCCATTTCGAGGCGAAAGCCGGTGCGACCGAAACCACCAGCGTGCATTCGGAGGCCTCGTCGGCGAGCGCCACGGCTTGGGCGAGTTCGCGGAAACCTGCCCCGAGCCGGGCGGTGAAGACGTTGCCGAATTCGGTCAGCACGAGACCGCTTGCCGTTCGTTCGAACAGCGCCTGGCCGAGTTGCTCTTCCGTCCGCTTGACCTGCTGGCTGACGGCACTGGCGGACACGTTGAGTTCGCTCGCCGCAGCCGAAAGCGATCCCAGACGGGCAACGGTTTCCACGGCGCGCAGGCCGTTAAGGTGGACGCGGTTCAGTATGCTCATACAGTTTTTCTAAAGCGACACGATTGAAATCTCAATTGAAACATACGGCGGAATGGCAGATTTTAAGGAAATAGGCAGGCCTATCGAGGAAAATCCGATGAAGATTTTATCATTGTTCAGGGGCTTTTCCGTTGCCGGCACGCGGCAAAGCCGGTCGCATGAAAGTGAGACCACCCGATGGGCGACCGATCCGCTGTCGCATCCTGTGCTCGATACCATGTCGGAGCGCGAACTCGCCGACGTGCCGTTCAGGCTGACGGCCCGGCGCACTGCCTACGAGACGGCTGCCGTGCAAGTGGGATGCGGCGCGAGGTATTAGCATTCTGCGCAGAGGATTTGACTCTTTGGTTGAGCCTAAAGGGGAGACTGTGGGCGGTGGCTGACGGCCAACCTCCAAGCTGCCAATCTCCGAGGCCTGCGATTTGCCACAGGCCACCATGCCTTCGTCATCTCAGGGCGGAGCGAACGCGAAGCGGAGAGCAGACCCTGGGATCCATGCCGTAACATCAGCCGAAGAATGCAGCGGCCCGGAACGGCCCCGTGTACGCAACAGTGTAAGCTACCTGCCTGTCGGTGCGAGGAGGGCCCTCGTTCCGTTCCGTCTTCGTGTGCCGCAGATGTCACGGCATGGATCCCAGGGTCTCCGCTACGTCGCTTCGCTCCTGCTCCGCCCTGGGATGACGAAGCGAGGGATGTTTCGGCCAACCTCCAAGGTTTGTGATTGGCGTTCGCTACTGATCGACGGTCGCGCAACCCCTTCTGGCCCAACAAGAAGCGGATTGTTTGACAGGCTCGTGCACCTATTGTGCACCGCAATGAAAGCCGCTTCGCCATCCCCTTTGCGTCTCGCCTTCGCCGGCATGGTCGCCCTGGCCGTTGCCATGGGCATCGGCCGTTTCGTCTATACGCCGATCCTACCCGGCATGATGGAAGAGCTCGGCCTGTCGGCGGCGGACGCCGGTTGGATCGCATCCGCCAACTATCTCGGCTATCTCGTCGGCGCGCTTGCAGCGGTCGGCGGCTGGGCGCATGGCCGCGAGCGCCTGCTGATGCTCGCCGGTCTTGCCGCCACCGCGGTCCTCACCGGGGCGATGGGCCTGGCCGGTACTATGGCGGCTTTTCTCGTCATCCGGTTTCTTGCCGGTCTGGCCAGCGCCTTCGTCTTGGTGTTCATGTCCAGCATCGTTTTCGGTCATTTCGCCGCGGCCGGCCGAAACGACCTGCAGGCGCTGCATTTCGGCGGCGTCGGCCTCGGCATAGCGGCGTCCTCGGCGCTGATGGCGATCCTCGTGACGGGACATGCCGGCTGGGCGGCGGGCTGGTTCTGGTCCGCCGCGATCTCAGCCTGCGCCTTTGTCGTCGTGGCGCTGCTGCTCGGCAGCACTGCGACCGCCAACGGTGCCGACGGTCGCGAACCGGCGCTACCGAAGGATCGGTCGCTGATGAAGATCATCGTCGCCTATGGCCTGTTCGGCTTCGGCTACATCGTGACGGCGACGTTTCTGATCGCCATTGTCCGGCAGGGTGGCGGCGGACGCGTCTTCGAAGCCGTGGTCTGGATGGTCACCGGCCTTGCCGGGATTCCTTCGGTCTGGCTGTGGCAGAAGATCGCCGCAAGGATCGGCCTGTATGCGGCTTATGCCTTCGGCTGCCTCGCCGAGGTGGTCGGCGTCACCGCGAGCGTCGCCATGGGCGGACACATTGGGCCGCTGCTCGGCGGGTTTCTGCTTGGCGGAACCTTCATCGCCATCACCGCGCTCGGCCTGCAGACCGGAAGACAGCTTGTCCCGCGAGCGCCGCGCCGGGTCCTGGCGTTGATGACGGCTTCCTTCGGCCTCGGTCAGATCATCGGTCCGATCGTCGCCGGTCTGCTTGCGCAAGCCACGGGCGACTTCTTCCTCGCGTCGATCGTGGCCGCCGCCGTCCTGCTTGTCTCAGGCGCGATCACCTGGTCGGCTGCGCCAAAATCGCCATGATTGTGGTCTTGCTCGGGGCCGGGCATGGCGCACCGGCCATTTTCATTCCGATCGATGTGTGACCTTATGCCCGCTGAACAGCAACGCCGCTGATTTGCGCATCGACCGAGGATTTCCCCACCGTGTTCGTATCCTTCTTCCCGCAGCCGAAGCTGTTCTTCATTTCGGTCGTCGCATGGAGCCTTGCCGGAATCCTGTTTTGGTTCTTCGTCGGCGAGCAGTTGGGTGCTGTTTTTGGGCTGCCACCTGCCGAGGCTGGCGTTCCTCCAGTCCTTGGAATGACGATCTTCTGGACCAAGCCGTTTATCTGGTTCTACATCTATTTCGGTTTTCTGGTTGGCGCCTTCTACGCCTTCTGGCGCTTTTATTCTCCTCACCCGTGGCAGAATTGGTCGATCCTCGGTTCGGCGCTCATCCTGTTTTCGACATATATCAATGTGCAGATTTATGTGGCGCTGAACACTTGGCGAGGACCCTTCTTTGATCTGTTCCAGAAAGCGATTACGACAGCCGGTTCGGTGACCGCCGGCGAACTCTATTCGATGTTCTGGATCTACGCCTGGATTGGCGCTTCGGGCATGGGCTTGTTCGTCATCACCCGGTTCTTCGTCAGCCACTATATCTTCCGCTGGCGCACGGCCATGAATGACTACTACATGACGCACTGGCAGAGGTTGCGGCACATCGAAGGCGCGTCGCAGCGCGTGCAAGAGGACACGATGCGGTTCTCCACTACTATGGAGGGCCTTGGCGTGTCGCTGGTTGACTCCGCGATGACGCTGATAGCGTTCCTCCCATTGCTCGCGCAACTCTCCAGCCATGTGAAGGTCTTACCCCTCGTTGGCGAAATTCCCTATTCTCTGGTTGTAGCCGCAGTCACCTGGTCGATCTTCGGTACGGCTCTTCTCATGATTGCTGGCGTCAAACTGCCAGGGCTGGAGTTCAAGAATCAGCGAGTCGAGGCGGCCTACCGCAAGGAACTCGTATACGGCGAGGACGATGCGGCGCGCGCAGCACCGCCGACAGTGGCAGAACTCTTTTCGCATGTCCGACGCAACTACTTCACCCTCTATTTCCACTATGCCTACTTCAATATCGTCCGATCCGGTTATCTGCAGGCGGATGCCATCTTCTCCAGCCTGATCCTCATTCCCACGATTGCTGCTGGAACTATTACCTTGGGCATATGGCAGCAGATTTCCACCGCTTTCGGCCAGGTCAGTTCCTCATTTCAGTATCTGGTCAATGCCTGGCCAACGATCGTCGAACTGCTCTCCATTCACAAGCGCCTGCGCGCCTTCGAGGCGACGCTCGAAGGGGAGCCGCTGCCGGAAATCGACCAGGACTATCTGGAGCGAGAACGAGCCGGCCTGCGCCCTGAAGATCAGCCGGTAAGTTGAGGAGTAGCGGGCGGCGAGCGCTTCCGGCTCAGCCGCCCACCGACCCCTGTTTTTCCTCAGCGCCTCGCCGCGAAACATAGTCGCCATAGCTGATGCACTCGACGTCGGGCCTGGTGCAGACCTCGCCGGCAAAGCGTTCCAGCGCATTCCAGTAGGCGCCGTCATTCATCAGCGTGAAATGGAAGCCGAGTTCCAGCGGAATGCGTTTGCCCTGGTATTGAGCGTCGAAGGCGGCGCGAAAGGCGTCATAGGTCCGTTTGGCGAATTCGTCGGCTTTGCTCGGCCGCTCGAAGCCGCCGGAATGCCTGACATAGAGATTGTAGTCCATCGCGATCACCGGTCGTGACCTCGGGCCTTCCGGAATCTGCGGCAGCGAAAAGCGCGTGATGCCGTTGCCGGTCGGTGGCAGGGCAGGGCCGCGCGACACACCGCTTGCGTCGAACAGGAAACCTGCCTTTGGCAGCGCCTCGTAGAGCGCCTCGTTTGCCGACAGATAGGGCGCGCGAAAGCCCACCACCTTGCGTGCGATGTCGCGCCAGCCTGCGGGTTCGAGGGTAATAGCGTTGATCGAATAGGCGTTTTCGAGAATGCGCTTGAACGAACCGAACTCGCTCAGCCAGTCGGCCTTGCTCCAGTCCTTGCCGTCGAAATGGCCGCAAGCGTGGTTGCCGATGTCATGACCTTCCGAGGCGGCGAGCTCTATCTGCTCGAGCCGGTCAGCGACTTCCTGTTTCGAGGCGGCGAAGCCGATATTGGATTTGCCTGATGTCTTGCCGGGCGCCGTGTATTCCTTGCGCGTCTCCGGCGAGAGCAGGAAGACGCAGGACACGAAATAGGTGAAATGGACGCCGGTGCGTGCGGCCAGGGCGCGGCTGCGCTTCCATTGCGAAATATCGCGGGCGCTGTCGAACGAGATGATGACGGCCTGCTTCGGCTTTACCGGCGCTGGCGGATCGGCGACAGCAGCGTCCGCCGCAGCAAGCGACACGATCGAGAACGCAACAACGCGGGACAAACGAGGCATCGATCTCTGATCTGGATTGTGAGGAGGGTTCGAGCACCGGCTATCGGCGAAATGTGGCGCGGGTACGGTCGCCTCTGGCAGTCCCCTGTCCGGCGATTAGCCGATTTTCCTGCCGAACCCCTTCCATGCCGGCAAAATTTCGCTAAAACGCGGGCTCGTGAACCGCCCCCCGCCGGGGCAGGAATGGTTTTGATCCATGTCGGACGACAGTTTTATTCGCGAAGTCAACGAAGAGATGCGTCGCGATCAGGCGCATGCGCTATGGGACCGTTTTGGTCCTGCCTTGCTTGCGCTCGCGATACTGGTGGTGGTTGGCACCGCCGCTTTCGTCGGTTATCGCTATTGGGACGAGACCCGCGCCAATCGCTCGGGCGACGCCTTCTCGCAGGCGCTGAAGCTTGCCAATGAGGGCAAGAGCGACGAAGCGCTGGCAGCCCTCGCTGAGCTGGAGAAGGATGGCTACGGCGCCTATCCGTTGCTCGCCCGCATGCGGGCGGCAACTGTCAAGGCGGATAAGGGCGATTTCGCCGCCGCCGTCAAGGAATTCGACGAGGTCGCCGCCGACACGGACATCCCCGCTGGCCTTCGCGACATGGCGCGCCTCAGGGCAGCATTGCTGCTCGTCGACCACGGTTCGTTCGCCGATGTCTCGAGCCGCGTCGAGGCGCTCACCGACGATATCAACCCGCTGCGCCACACGGCGCGCGAAGCGCTCGGCCTTGCCGCCTGGAAAGAAGGCAAGGCGATGGACGCACTGAAACTGTTCGACCAGATCGCCTCGGATGACAGCGCCCCGCGCAACGCGCGCGAGCGGGCGACGTTGATGTCCGAACTGATCCGTGGGTCGGGCGGCGTGTCGTGACGGATGACGTTCAAAGTCGCCATCATCGGCCGGCCTAACGTCGGCAAATCGACCCTTTTCAATCGTCTCGTGGGAAGGAAGCTGGCGCTTGTCGACGACACGCCGGGCGTCACCCGTGACCGTCGCGTCCATGCCGCCAAGCTCTACGATCTGCATTTCGACGTCATCGACACCGCCGGCTTCGAGGATGCTGCTGCTTCGACGCTGCCGGGCCGCATGCGAGCCCAGACCGAGATCGCCATCCGCGAAGCCGACCTGATCTTTTTCACGATCGACGCCAAGTCCGGGCTGATGCCTGACGACAAGACCTTCGCCGAGATCGTGCGCAAGTCCGGCAAGCCGGTTGTCGTAGTGGCCAACAAGGCCGAGGCGCGCGGCGCCCAGGGCGGCATGCTGGAGGCCTGGGAGCTCGGCCTTGGCGAGCCGATCCCGGTCTCGGCCGAACACGGCCAGGGCCTGCCCGATTTGCGCGATGCGGTGATCGCCGCACTGGGCGATGCGCGCGCCTTCGGCGAAGACGAAGAGGATGCGGACGAGCAGACCGCCGCCAGCGAGGTGCTGATCGGCGAGGACATCACCGATCCTGATGCCGAGCCGAGCTATGACGATACCAAACCGATGCGCATCGCCGTTGTCGGCCGCCCGAATGCCGGCAAATCGACGCTGATCAACGCGCTGATCGGCGAGGAGCGGCTTTTGACCGGGCCGGAAGCTGGCATCACCCGCGATTCCATTTCCGTCGACTGGGACTGGCATGGCCGCCGCCTGAAACTATTCGACACCGCCGGCATGCGCCGCAAGGCCAGGATCCACGAAAAGCTGGAAGTCATGTCGGTGCAGGACGGCTTGCGCGCCATCCGCTTTGCCGAGATCGTCATCATCGTGCTCGACGCCACCATTCCCTTCGAGAAGCAGGATCTGCAGATCGCCGACCTGATCATCCGCGAGGGCCGCGCACCGGTGATCGCCTTCAACAAATGGGATATGATCGACCATCCCCAGGAACTCCTGGCGGAACTGCGCGAGAAAACCGAGCGGCTGTTGCCGCAGGCGCGCGGCATGCAGGCGGTGCCGGTCTCGGCCGAGACCGGGCGCGGCCTCGACAAGCTGATGGATGCCGTCATCAGAACGCACAGAGTGTGGAACAGCCGCGTCTCGACCGGCAAGCTCAACCGCTGGCTGGAAGGCATCCTGGCGCATCATCCGCCACCCGCCGTGGCCGGTCGCCGGCTGAAGATCAAATATGTCACCCAGGCCAAGACGCGCCCGCCGGGCTTCGTCGTCTCCTGCTCGCGGCCGGACGCGATGCCGCAATCCTATGTCCGCTATCTCTCGAACAGTCTGCGCGAAGCCTTCGATATGCCAGGCGTGCCGATCCGCATCGCCTTGCGCACCTCGGAAAATCCGTTCGCCGGCAAAGCGAAGAAACGCCGCTGAGCCAGTAGCCAGCACGAGTGGGGACGGCCACTGCACCTAATGGGCGGTGTAAGCTCCGTCCACCAGATGGTAGCTCCCAGTGATAAAGCTGGCCTGATCGGACAAGAGGAAGCAAACAAGAGCCGCTACCTCTTCGGGTTTCCCGCGCCTGCCCATCGGCTGAAGACCTGCCATGCGCCGGCTGGCTAATACCTCCGTTTGCTCCGATAAAAGAGGCGTTTCGATCCAGCCGGGGCCGACGACATTGATCCGGATGCCCATCCTCGCATATTCAATCGCCGCAACCTTGGTCAGTCCAACGACCCCGTGTTTCGCTGCCGTGTAAGCGGACGCAGTCGGCAAGCCGACGGAACCGAGAATCGAGGACATGTTCACGATGGCGCCTCCGCCTCGATCCAACATGGCGGCGATTTCGTACTTCATGCTGTAGAAAACGCCATTTAGATTGACGTTTATCAGCTTGTGCCAGTTGTCGAGCGGATAGTCTGCCGTTGCTTTTCGAACGCCGTCGATACCTGCATTGTTTACCGCCATATCCAGTCCGCCGCATTTCTGGACAGTGAACTCGATCAGCTTTTCGACGGCTGCCGCATCCGTGACATCGACCGCAAAGTCGTAGGCCCTGCCTCCCTGCGAGCTTATTTCGGCGGCTCTGCAGCGCGCGGCCTCGGCGTCAAGGTCGGCGACAACAACCTCGGCTCCTTCCTGCGCGAGTTGCCGTGAAACAGCCGCTCCTATCCCGGAACCTGCCCCGGTCACAATCGCGACTTTACCATGGAAGTCAGGCTTCATCGTCTCTGTCCTATGCCCATTGTGACATACCGAACAGAGGCAGACGGTTATCGCAAGAAGTTTCGCTCCAATTCGCTTGTCAATCCTGTGAATTCATTTTGCCACCGCACAGCGAGACTTGGCCCGCAGGCCTTGGAATGGTAGAGACGAGGGCGGCGGTAGATCGACCAGTTTCCTAGCAGGTAGAAATGAAAGAACACCACATTGCGCGCCGGGGGCTCGTGCTGGGTTGTCTGGCTCTGATGGTCTCCGGATGTACGTCGACGTTGCGACAGGTGACGGAGCCTATTTCATCCGCGTTCGGACCAAGAAGTGGCCTCAGTCCTCGATTCCGGCGGCAGCATGTGCGGTACGACGGAAACGAGCCGCCTGGAACCATCGTCGTCGATACGTCGCAACGTTTTCTCTATGCCGTCGAGGGCGACGGGTGGGCGACGCGTTACGGCGTCGGCGTTGGCGAGCAGGGACTTTCGTTCAAGGGTACAGCGACCGTCGCCCGCAAGGCGGACTGGCCATCGTGGACACCCACCGCCAACATGATGAGGCGCAAGCCGCGCCTGGTGAAGTATGCAGGGGGGGTCCCTGGCGGACCAAACAACCCGCTTGGTGCGCGTGCCCTCTATCTCTATCGCAACGGGCGCGACACCCACTTCCGGATACATGGTACAAACGAGCCATGGACGATAGGCACAGCGGTATCGAGCGGATGCATCCGTTTGATCAATGACGACATCATTGACCTCTACGACCGTACTTCTTTGGGCACGACGGTGGTGGTTATTTGATGGTGGGCAGGCCTGATTTCCGTTGGATAGTGAACCCTGCCAGCACGTCACCGCAAAGGCGCCGCCTGCAACCGGGCGCCGACTGTGTCATTTCTGCACTAGGCTTTGGTGTAGATCGCGGCTAACTTGGTGGGGCTGCATATCTTTTTATTTGTGGCGATTCTATAGGCTGTTCCGCCCCCGGGGAAAGGATTGCTTGATGAACAGGATGTTGATTGTAATGGTTGCTACCCTCGCCGTTACCAGCCTGAGCGGCTGCGCGAACGGGATCGGTAAAGGAAAGGGGAAGGCTCCTCCGCCGGAACCCGCTGCCGTAGAGGAGCCCGTGATTAAATAAGCGCCGGCTTTCGGAGATTTGGGGAAGGGCCGCCAGGCCCTTCCCCATCGATATGCAGGGGCCAAGGCCGGATTCGCAGCCTGCGTGCGGTTGGCGGGCGTAGGCTGGCACCAGGTTTGCGGTCCTCGGAGTTCTGGATGAGATGACGCTTGTAAGTGGCCGTTCAGCAATTGTGGCCCTGCTCGCGCTTGTCGCCGCGTCGTGTCAGTCGCAGGACAACAAGCCCCAGCCGACTTTTGTGTCCAATGATCGGGCACTGAGAACCGCGGCGATGCCGGCGCGCGCGGCGGCGTCAACTCAAGCCCAACGGCATTTCATCGAGTTCCGCTCCCGGTACGCCCTTACCTACGGCCATTCCTACGTGATTTTTGGACAATTGAATCAGGCGGGACGGATGGTCAACCCCGAAGTCGCGGGGCTCGCTCCGAAGTCCGATGATCCCAATGTTTATGTTCTCGGCCATTTGGCGCCCGTGCCAGCCTCCACCGGGTGGACGAACGGCGACCTGGAAGATGCCTACCGGTCGGCAAGCTGGCGAGTTTTGCTTACCGAAGCCGAATATAGGAAAGTCGTCGCGAGCATACGAAGGCTGCAGGCCAGTTCTCCGCTTTGGCACGCGTCGCTCTACAACTGCAACGCATTCGTAGCGGACATCGCCAGATCCATGGGGTATAAGACCCCCGGCACCTGGCTGCGGCCACAACAATTCATAACCAAGCTTCGGGAGATGAACGGGGGTTGAAATGCGATCGGCAAATTCCGCTTTCGCGTCTCATTGCCCGGTTAACTCCGAAAGGAACGCGCTCTGAATGTCTATCGGTCGACAATTCGGACGGTGACATCGTTGCGACGGCTTATCGTGGTCTCAGACCGAGAAAAGGCTCCGGTGACCTGAATTGAGCATTGCTGTAGCCTCACTTGGCGAGATCATATGGGTGATCGGCATCGTTGCTTGGTACGTGATCCGGTATCCATTCGAGCGCCGGGCAAGGCGCGTGCGAATTGTAGCTGGTGGCCGCTCAAGTTCCGACACCGTGGGGCTTGCATCGGCTCTCCTTGGCCTCGCGATCCTGCCTGGCTTCTATGTCGCCACCGGCATCCCCGCAACGGCTGACCATCCGGCCAGCGCGTGGTCAGTGGCGCTCGGAACCATCATCTTCTGCGCTGCGCTGTGGATTTTTCGCATATCCCACAAGGAACTTGGCCGTAACTGGTCGATTACGCTCGAAATTCGCGAACGGCATGAGCTGGTCAGCGCCGGGCCATACGCCTTGGTCCGTCACCCGATGTACACCTCGTTCCTGCTTATGGGGCTCGGCCAGTTCTTTCTGCTGCCGAACTGGGTTGCGGGCATATCGGGTTTGATTGGTTTCGCCGTCCTTTTCCTGCTGAGAGTGGATAAGGAAGAGCGTATGATGCTGGAGAATTTCGGCTCGCAATACCGTGCCTATATGGAAAAGACCAAGCGAATAGTCCCTTATCTTTACTAGAGGTCTTTTGATGCGAGGCCGAGCCCTCAAGCTTTCGGCGCCCCGGCGCCTTGTTGGCGATCTGATGAGGTTTTCGATCGGCGTGCCACGGGTCGCGGTGCAGCGTCAGATGAACCTCGGCCCACTCGTAAGGGCTAGAATGGCGCAGCAGACCAGGCCCTCGTGGACCGCGATCTTCCTGAAAGGATATGCGCTTCTCGCCCTAGAGATGCCGGAACTGCGGCGCGCCTATGTCAAGTTGCCCTGGCCGCAGCTTTACGAGTATCCGGCAAGCGTAGCCTCGATTGCCCACGAGCGCGAATATGAAGGCGAGCCGGCCGTTCTGCTGAGCTGCATCAAGTGCCCGGAGCGCTACTCCATCACGGAACTTGAGGGATCCATCCACGCCGCTCGATCCCGGCCGATCCTGGAGGTCCCGGAGTTCCGGCGTGCCTTGCGGATGGCAGGTGCGCCCGCGCCCGTCAGGTGGCTGGTTATGTGGCTAGGGTTGAACATCGCCCGGCAAAGGGCAAATTACTTCGGTACCTTCCAACTGTCCGTCTATTCTGGTCTCGGTGCGGAGTCACTCAACCCGCTGACACCATTGACCACGCTTCTAAACTACGGTCCGATCGGCGAAGACGGATCGGTGAATGTCCGCATCCACTACGATCACCGGGTAATGGATGGAGCGAACGTCGCACGAGCGCTGGAGAGATTCGAAAAGATACTGAACGGCGCAATCGCCGATGAAGTGCTGTTGCCTGCTCAAAGTGTTGCCGCTCCTGCAAGACAGAGGAACGCGACATGATTTCGCACCGTGAATTCCGGCCAGCCGTCGTCGTGATTGGCGGCTCGGCTGGAATTGGCCGGGCAATTGCGAGCGTCGCTGCACGGGAGCGCGGTGCGGTTGTGCTGGTTGCCCGCTCGCCCGAGGGTTTGGCCGCCGCGGCGGCTGAGGTTCGGGAGGGGGGTGGCGAGGCATTCACGCTCGAGTTGGATCTCGTGGCAGGCGATGCGCCAACGCGCCTAGAGGACTTTCTGTCCGCACACGGCCTGGTCTGTGATGTCCTGGTCAACAGCGCCGGCTATGGCCTGCGGGGCGCAGCGACGGCGCTGCCTATTGATGGTCAACTCGGCATCATCGATCTCAACATACATTCCCTCACAGAACTGACCCTCCATTTTCTGCCGGGAATGGTGGCGCGCCGACGGGGTGGGGTGCTCAATCTCAGTTCCGTCGCCGGGTTCGTTCCCGGGCCTTATATGGCTCTGTACTTCGCGAGCAAAGGTTTCGTGCGCTTCTTCTCAGAGGCGCTTCATCAGGAGTTGCGCCGAACCGGCGTGACGGTCACATGCGTGGCACCAGGCCCGGTGTCGACGGAGTTTCTCGCAAGGTCCGGCGCCCATCAGACGGTGCTCTTCAACATCTTGCCCAACGTGGATCCGGAGTATGTGGCCGAACGTGCGTGGCGAGGGTTCAAATCCGGTCGTCGCCTCGTCGTACCGGGAATCTCGGCCAAGTTGGCTGCCCTTGCGGCGGCGCTCCTGCCTTCCGCAGCGATGCTGCCCCTGGTCGGCCGGCTGCAACGCGGCGGCAATGATCCATGTCCTTGCGGTTCAGGTATGAAGTTCAAGAAATGCTGCGGTATCCGCCAGATCCAGCTACGCCGCGGCCCTCGGGGAATTCTCCCTTGACCGGACCAGCACGCCACCGCTCGCCATTTCAGGAGTCGCTGATCGTCTTGGTTGCGCTCAATGAACAAACGCTTTCCACCTGAACCGTTGCTGCGCTCTCGTTGGGTTCATGGGCCTGGCTCGAACCAAAAGGTGCGAAAGCAACGCCATCGAAAAACCTCATTGAAGCAAGAGACCGCTCGCCGATGACGGGCTGCTAAGCATGTTCGTGGCATAGAGGAGGATCCTCCATCTCTGAACAGCGCTCTGCGGAGTGCTTATTGGGACCGTTGGAGCCATTCCAACAAAGCCATTGAAACGATTGGCGCTGTCCGTTAACGCCCCATCAAGGTTAATGCATCATTGTGCCTCTCCAGTGGGGTCAGTTGCGTTTCTGGAGAGTTCCGTGCATCGACGTGTTCTGAAGCGGCTTGTCGCTCTCGCCGGTGAGAAAAAACGTTCCTTTCTGTCTCCTCTGGTTCTCGGACTTGGCATCTGGGTCGGCTTTCCCAATGTCATTGCCTACCAGGACATGACGAGCCTGATTTCCGACCTCAAGGCGCCAAATGCTCGCTGGAACGCCTATGTCGAGAAATCCATCGCCGGCTCGGTCCATGCCGCCGAAATGCCTTTCCTTGATTCCGACACCACCGGCTCGATCTCGGGTTCCGGCGTACGGTTGCCCGGCCTCGGCGCCGTGTCGTTTCGCGGCAAGGGCAGCGTGGCCAGCACGACACCCGACGAGAACCGCATCATGCGCGCCGACAAGAAGGGCCGCATCATCATCGTCTCGCCGGTCGCGCCGCCGAAGAACTTCAACGCCGGCTCGATTTTCGAGCGCACCTCCTCGCTGCTTCGCCCAAGCATGGACAGCGGCCTGAAGATGGCTTTCGCCAAGCCCGAGATCAAAGGCAAGGAGATCCAGATTGCCGCCGCGTTTCACAGGCGCGTTGACAAGAAGCCGGATCCCGGGGTGCCGGCCATGCTGGCCGCACTGGTCAACAACGACCGCCCCGACGTCCTGGCAACCGCCTACGCAGCGGCCGCGCCCGACTATGCCCAGGCTTCGCCCTTCGAGGCCTTGCTTCAGGACGAGAAGCCGAATGATGGCCGTTTCATTCCGCCGGTGGCCAAGGGCGATCATTCGTGGATGCAAACTCCGCTGCCGGCGAGCGTCTTCTCCAAGCCGGAACAGACTTGCCTCGCCAACGGCATCTATTTCGAAGCGCGCGGTGAATCCGTGCGCGGCCAGGCCGCCGTCGCCCAGGTCATCCTCAATCGCGTTCGCAATCCGGCCTATCCGAACTCGATCTGCGGCGTCGTCTACCAGAACGACAAATGGTTCAACCGTTGCCAGTTTTCCTTCGCTTGCGACGGCAGGAAGAAGCGCATCCAGAGCCCCTCCCACTACAAGACCGCGCAGGATGTCGCCATGGCGGTCACTGCCGGCAAGATCTTCATCCCGGAAGTCGCATCGTCGACCCATTACTACGCCAACTACGTCAACCCGGGTTGGGCGCGAACGATGAAAAAAATGACCAAGATCGGCCTGCATATCTTTTACCGCACCTATGGCGGCGGCTGGAGCTGAGCGCTCCGGCAAGGCCCCGGGCGCGGCCGATCGAAGACCCGTCGCCGGAGGGATTCGGTCGCGGCACGCCAACGACGGTAGCGGGCACGATGTCGCACCCTGGCAAGCGATTGATTTAAATACGGAAAATACTTAAGGCTGAAGTCCCGCCCGTGGCTTGACGGGCGCGGACCCTCTAACTATGTTGCCGGCGACTTAAGAGCGGACGGACGGCGACGATCTGACCGGGCAAGGGGGTTGCGATGGCCGACAAGAATGGGCCAGACGGAACCGGAGAAACCGGCCCCGGCAAACAGCGTCAAGCCGACATCCGCGACGACGATCTTGAGCGCCGCCGGCGTGACCTTGAAGCATCGCTTGCGACAAGGCGGCCGGGCCGGCTCGAGGGGAAAGACGACGCGAAAGCGGGCAGTGCGGCCGGATATGGCCAGGCGCTCAAGCTATCCAGCGAGTTCATCGCCGGGATAGTGGTTGGCGCTGGTCTCGGCTGGATCATCGACCGTGTGGCGGGGACCTCGCCATGGGGTCTGATCGTTTTTTTGCTGCTGGGTTTTGGCGCCGGCGTGCTCAACGTCCTGCGTTCCGCAGGGCTTATGGCGGAATTCGGACAGGGCGACAAAACGCGCGATCCGAAAGAATGAACTTGAGGCGCCGCTTGCCGGCGCAGTGAACAGGACACTAAAGCCGCGTGCGGCTTTGATGGGGATTTAAAGTGGCTGCTGACAAGGTCGATCCGATCCACCAGTTCCATATCAACAAGCTGATTCCGATCGAGATCGGCGGCTACGACCTGTCCTTCACCAATTCGGCGCTCTTCATGGTCGCGACCGTCGCCGTCGCATCGGCGTTCCTCTATCTCACCACCTCGAGCCGCAGCCTCGTCCCCACCCGTCTTCAGTCGGTCTCGGAAATGGCCTATGAATTCGTCGGCAACATGCTGAGGGACGCGGCCGGAACCCAAGGCATGAAGTTCTTCCCCTTGGTGTTTTCGCTGTTCATGTTCGTGCTCGTTGCCAATCTGCTCGGTCTTTTCCCGTATTTCTTCACCGTTACCAGCCACATCATCGTCACCTTCGGCCTTGCCGCGCTGGTGATCGGAACCGTCGTCGTCTACGGCTTCATGAAGCATGGCCTTGGTTTCCTGAAACTGTTCGTCCCGCATGGCGTGCCGGTTTATCTGCTGCCGCTGGTGGTGCTGATCGAGGTGATTTCCTTTGTCTCGCGCCCGGTCAGCCTCTCGGTTCGTCTGTTTGCCAATATGCTGGCCGGCCACATCACGCTGAAGGTGTTCTCGGGCTTCGTGGTGAGCTTGAGCGCGCTTGGCACGCTCGGCATTGCCGGATCGGTCCTGCCGCTGGCTATGGCCGTGGCGCTGACGGCGCTGGAATTGCTGGTCGCTTTCCTGCAGGCCTACGTCTTTGCCGTGCTGACCTGCATGTACCTGAACGACGCCCTGCATCCCGGGCACTGACCCAGGCTGGCCAAGAGTTTCCGGCATTGCTGCCGGATGGAATTGCAACGGAATTTTAGATCCAAAGGAGTTGAACAAATGGAAGCAGAAGCAGCAAAGTTCATCGGCGCCGGCATCGCATGCCTCGGCATGGGTGGCGCCGGTATTGGCCTCGGCAACATCTTCGGCAGCTATCTGGCGGGCGCGCTGCGCAACCCGTCGGCCGCGGATGGCCAGTTCGGCCGCCTGATCTTCGGCTTCGCCGTGACTGAAGCGCTGGGCATCTTCTCCCTTCTCATCGCGCTTCTGGCCCTGTTCGGCTGAGCCCCTGTTCGGCTAAGATTGGAAGGGCCGGCCGCAATCGGCGGCAGGCCTGATATCAGGGGATAGTCCATGTTCGTGACATCTGCCTTCGCGCAAGAGTCCGCGCCCGCCGTCGAAGGCGGCCATACCGGCACGGAAGGCGATACGCATTCCGGAACCGGCGTGCCTGCCGAGGCGCACGGCGTGTTCCCGCCATTCGATCCGGCGACATTCCCGTCGCAGCTTCTGTGGCTGGCGATCACCTTCGGGCTGTTCTACCTCTTCCTGAAGAAGGTGGTGATGCCGCGTGTCGGCGGCATCATTGATGTCCGCAACGACCGCATCACCCAAGATCTCGATCATGCCGCCAGGCTGAAGGGCGAGGCCGATGCCGCCGTTGCCGCTTATGAACAGGAGCTGGCGGAGGCCAAGACCAAGGCCAATGCGATCGGTCAGCAGGCCAACGATTCCGCCAAGGCGGAAGTCGAAGCCGCCCGCAAAAAGGTCGAGGCAGCGCTTGACCAGAAGCTTGGCGAAGCCGAGGCTCGCATTTCGTCCATCAAGGCCAATGCCATGAAGGAAGTCGGCACGATCGCCGAGGACACTGCTTCGGCCATCGTCGAGGCGCTTGTCGGCGGCAAGGCCAGCAAGGCCGAGATCGCGGCAGCCGTCAAATCCGTGGCCCGGTGAGGAGCGCATCATGGACGCCACATCACTCGCGACGCTTTGGGCCACCGTTGCCCTCGTCATTTTCCTGGCCATTGCCGTCTACATCAAGGTGCCGAGGCTGATCGCCAAGGCGCTCGACGCCCGCGCCGACAAGATCAGCAACGAGCTTGAAGAAGCGCGCCGGCTGCGCGAGGAGGCCCAGCAATTGCTCGGTCAATACCAGCGCAAGCGCAAGGAAGCCGAGCAGGAGGCCGCCGACATCGTCGCCGCCGCCAAGCGCGAGGCCGACATGCTGGCTGCCGAGGCGCACAAGAAGACCGAGGACTATGTCGCCCGGCGCACCGCGCTTGCCGAACAGAAGATCGGTCAGGCCGAGCGCGAGGCGATCAGCGAAGTGCGCGCCAGCGCCGTCGATATCGCCGTCGAAGCCGCCCGCACGCTGCTCGCCGGCAAGATTGACGCAAAGGCCGGCGCCGACCTGTTCAAGGCCTCGCTGCAGGACGTCAAGTCCAAGCTGAATTAAGCGACTTCATCCAGAAGTCATCGAAAGGCCGCCCGGGAAACCTGGCGGCTTTTTTGTTATGGCGAGGATAATCTCCGCCTCGAGGGGAGATGGCCGGCAGGCCAGAGGGGCTAGCCGCGCGTTTCGTCTTACATGCGAGCGCCGCCGAGGCGATCCCTTCTGTCGCCGTCGGCGACATCTCCTTCTCAAGGGGGAGATTACGCGCTCAGCTGCATTCGCCGCGAGGATCGCGAATCGCTCAATCCAGGCCGGAAAGGCACTCTTCGTCCTGCACCTCGGTTCCGCCAAGCCGGAACGGTGCGAAGGACGCTCGGTGCAGCCGCGCCACCGGTCCGTGCACCTCGATTGCGGTGCGGTGGCGGACCGTGGCGTAGCCCATATGCAGTTCGAACCCGTAATGCGCGTGATGGCTGCCGCAGCCGCACATCATGCGGTCGCGCATCACCTTGGCGACGATCGAGGCGGCGGCGATCGACTGCGAGCGCTGGTCGCCCTTAATCAGCGCTCTTCCTTCGCATGGCAGTCCGGGCGGCACGTCTCGGCCGTCGGCCAGGGCCAGCTTTGGCTGCACCGAGAGCCCGACCAGAGCGCGGCGCATCGCCTCGAGGCTGGCCTTGAGAATATTGCTGCCATCGATGCCTTCCGCGCTGACCGAGGCCATCGACACGCCAAGAGCGGAGCCGAGGATTTTCAGGAACAGCGCCTCGCGCTGCAGATGGCTGAGGCGCTTGGAATCGTCGAGACCATCGGGAATGTTGGCGGGATCGAGCACCACCGCTGCCGCGACGACTGGCCCGGCGAGCGGGCCGCGGCCGGCCTCGTCCATTCCCGCCACCGGCCACAGGCCTTCGGCCATCGCCTTCGTCTCGAAGGAGAAATCGGGTCTCTCGACGATTTCGAAGAGAAGCGGAGAATCAGAACGCGCGCGAGCCATGTTGCGGCGAGGTTCGCATCGGCTCCGATTCTCCGCAAGCCCCTCCGGGTCGGGCGGGGCACCGGACCCGGAGGGCACCGTCTGCAAGCCCGGGGACAGGACAGGCCGGACGGGATCTTTTCATCTGCCGCCGGCAACGGCGGCACAGGATGTCTTCAAAGCAGCATCAGTTGCTCGGTTGCCTTGGCCGCGGCGACGAACTGGTCGGTCCTGAGCGACCGCCGCTCGGCGTTGAGACCAAGCCTTTTGGCGGCGATCTCGAAGCGTCGGCCGATCTGCCAGGCATAGGGGCCGGAGCCTTTCATGCGCTTGCCCCATTCCGAATCGTAATCCTTGCCGTCGCGCATCGAGCGGATCAGCGACATCACGTGACGGTAGCGGTCGGGATAATGGCGCAGCAGCCAATCCTTGAAGATCGGCGCGACCTCCAGCGGCAGGCGCAGCAGGACGTAGCCCGCCTCACGCGCGCCCGCCGCGTAGGCCGAATCGAGGATGCGCTCCATCTCCTGGTCGGTTAGGCCAGGGACGATCGGTGCGACCATGACAGAGGCCGGAATGCCGGCATCCGAAAGCTGCCTGATCGCCTCCAGCCGCTTGGTCGGCGTCGAGGCGCGGGGTTCCATGGTGCGCGCCAGCATGCGGTCGAGCGTCGTCACCGACAGCGCCACCTTGGCCAGTCCGCGCTCGGCCATGCGCGACAGGATGTCGATGTCGCGCGTCACCAGCGCGGATTTGGTGACGATGCCGACCGGGTGGCCGCGCGCCTCCAGCACTTCGAGGATCTCGCGCATGATCCGGTACTGCTTCTCGATAGGCTGGTAGGGATCGGTGTTGGTGCCGATGGCGATGGTGCGCGGCTGATAGCCGTCCTTCGACAGTTCCTTGTCGAGCATGCGCGCCGCATCCGGCTTGGCGAACAGCTTCGATTCGAAATCCAGCCCCGGCGACAGGCCCATGAAGGCATGCGTAGGCCTGGCGAAACAGTAGACGCAGCCATGTTCGCAGCCACGATAGGGGTTGATCGAGCGGTCGAAGGAAATATCGGGTGATTCGTTGCGGGTGATGATGGTGCGCGGCTTCTCGACCTGCACCTCGGTCTTGAACGGCGGCAGCTCCTCCAGCGAATTCCAGCCGTCGTCGAAGACATGCCGGCTGACCGGCTCGAACCGCCCGGACGGATTGATGCCCGCGGAACGGCCGCGATTGCGCTCCGGACGCACGCGCATCCCGCTCTGTTCGATCATCGCATTGGCCATCTCGGCTCTTCCTGCTCCGAAGGCTGCAATATCGGCACGCACGATCTGTTCCATTTTCGCCCTCTCCCAGGGACTGTCGGCTGGCTGTCGAATCGCTCTGTTCATGAAATTATTCCTATTTCGTTCACTAGAACAAATCAAGAACAATTTTAGGATGCGACGCAAAAACTGGCGCTGCGCCCGGCTTTCCTCTATTCGGCTAGCGATGCTCAGCGTTCTCATCCAGACCCTGAATGACGAGGAAAGACTTGCCCGCACGCTCGCCTCGCTGATCGGCGGCGCGGTCGAGGGCGTGGTGCGCGATGTCATCGTCTGCGACACCGGCTCGACCGACCAGACGCACCGCGTTGCCGAACATGCCGGTTGCCTTTATGTGGCGAGCGGTGGCATTGCTGCCGGCATCAGGCAGGCCAAGGGCGACTGGCTGCTGCTGCTGGAGCCGGGCGCACGGCTGGCGGAGGGCTGGATCGACGAGGTCGTCGCCCACACCGCGAGGCAAACCATGCCGGCGCGGTTCTCGCGGGCGCGCGGCAGCCGCGTGCCGTTCCTGTCGCGGGTCTTTTCGGGAAACCGGGCACTGGCCGAAGGGCTGGTGATCAGTAAGCGTCAGGCCGCGGCCTTGTCGAAAAACGCCCGCAGCGCCGAAGCCATCGCGCGCGGCCTTGCGACCAAGAGGCTCGACGCCGAGATCTGGGTGGCGCCGGCGAAGTAGGTCCTCTCTGCCGGTAAGCGGGCGAGGGAAGGTCGCGTCCTTCGCCGAGTGAAATTTTGCCGAGGTCGTCTTTTTATCGGACCGGTAGCTTGTCTGGGATTAGACGGCGCGCAACCGTGGGCGGAAAACGGCCTGCCGGAAGCCATATTGCCGCGACACTCCTGGGAGGAATGATATGCTTGTCGTGCTGCGGGAAACTCACGATACTCGGCAACATTTCGGGAGAGATTTGCAGATGAATGTATCTCAATTCGTTCGTATCGCCTTACTGGGAGCCGCTTGGTCAGTGCCGGCGATCGCGGTGGCGCAGGAGACGTCCCTTTGGTCGGTTTATGAGAACACGCTCAAATCGGCCAGGTACATCGATCTGACCCACGCCTTCGAGCCCGTGCAGCCCGTATGGCCGGGCTTCGCCAATGCCAAGTTCAAACCGACTGTCGCCGGCAAGGATATCGAGGGCTACGTCAAGGCCGGCGAAGAGTTCACCTACGACAAGCATGGCTTCGTCGCGAGCGCCTACGAGTTGACGACGGACCAGTATGGCACGCAACTCGATCCGCCCTCCCACTGGAACCCGCTCGGTGCAACGATCAGCGACCTGCCGGCCACTTATGCCGTGCGGCCGCTCGTCGTGATCGACATTAGCGGCAAGGTGCAAACTGACGAAGGCTATCACCTCCAGGTCGCTGACATCGAAGAATGGGAAAAGGAGCACGGCCGCATACCGGAGGGTTCGATCGTCTTCGTGCGTTCGGATTGGTACAAGAAATGGTCCGATGCCGCTCGCTTCAACCAGAAGCCGTTTCCAGGCGTCAGTTTGGACGCACTGAAGTTCCTGCATCTGGAGCGGAAGATTCTGTTTCACGGTCATGAGCCGCTCGACACAGACACCACGCCCAATCTCGAAGGCGAACATTGGCTGCTTCACAACGATTTCACCCAGGCAGAAGGCGTTGCAAACCTCGACAAAGTGCCAGAGGCCGGGGCGTTGGTCACAATTGGCTTTGCCAAGCCGCTCGGCGGGTCAGGTGGCTATGCGCGTTACGTCGCTATTGCACCCGCCGGCTGGACGGAGGGCGTTTCGGTCATCGAAGCGCCTGGCGTGCCGCTTTCCCGGCAAACCGCACCGCTCAAGCGCGACGAGAACGGCGTCTTCCGTCCGACGCCCTGATCACTGGCGATGTCAGTCGGGAGGCCGGGCCATGGCCGCGTCCCATTCCGCGCGATTTGTCGCGCAAGTCGGGACAAAAGGTCCAGGCTACCAACCCCTCTGGCGCTCGCGAAAACGTGACTGTCCCGACGATAGCTATCACAATTGCTGGCGTTATCGTGGCATGAGCGCCGATCCTGCCACGGGAGGCAGTCATGCTCCGCCCACCTGCTGCCTTTCTGCTGACCCTGGCTTTCTGGCCGTTCGCCGCGTCGGCCCAGGAAGAGCCGCCGCCATCGAGATGCATTGCGATCGCCGAAGCGCTGCCGTCGGCCACCTATGCCAGCTTCACAGCGCCAAAGGCGCGGACGCCTCTGCTGGCCGAGGCTTTCGTCGACGGCGACGTTACGATCACCTATGCCGGCCATTCGACCTACATCATCGAGACGCCCGCCGGCGTCAGGATCGCCACCGACTTTTCCGGCGTCTACGGCGCTGACCCACTGCCGCGCGTGGTGACCATGAACAAGGCCCACCGCACCCATTATTCGGACCATCCGGATCCCGCCATCGAATATGTGCTGCGCGGTTGGAATCCGGACGGCGGTCCGGCGCGCCACGCCGTTGTCGTGGACGATGTCTACATCCGCAACGTGCCCACGGATATCCGCAATGGCGGCGATCTCGGCAAGGACGGCAATTCCATCTTCATCTTTGAAGTGGCGGGACTCTGCATCGGCCATCTCGGCCATCTGCACCACCGGCTGGAGGATGCGCATTACGGCGCCATCGGCCGGCTCGATATCCTTATGGTGCCTATCGACGGCGGCATGACGCTGTCGCTTGACCGGATGACCGAAATCACCGCGCGGCTCTATTCCTCGATGATCCTGCCGATGCATCGCCATGCCACCGCGATCAGCGAATTCACAGGCAGGATGGGCGACGATTTCGCGGTGGAATTCCTCTCCGGCCGGTCGCTGACGGTTTCGCTGAAGACCCTGCCCGACCGGCCGACGATCATCATTCTCGACGGGGTTTGATCGCTTCGTCGCGATCTTCTCCGCCGCGCGCGGCCTCTTCGTTCCACCTCGCTCGAAAATGCTCTGTCAAGCTTGCCGGAAAGTTTGCGACAGCTCCTTTCATTGTGCATTGCAAAAAATCTGACCGGGGGTTACCATTCCTTTGATGCGGGCGGATCGGTTATGGGTAACGCCTGAGCGGTGAGCGGCCAACGCTTCGTCGACGCTGCCCTCAAAGCTGAGGATCCTGATGGGCCTTTCGAGCCCTGACAATTCCGGTGCTGCAAGCCTCGAGT